>NZ_JBSGBN010000037.1:5511-74775 GCF_053601275.1 Streptomyces sp. NPDC004752
GGTGGGGTCCGTTGCGGTGGAGCGGGACGGTGGATCGGGGCGGCGGCGCGGGGGCCGGGGGGCCGCCGCTGCGGCGGGGGGGCCGGGCCCCCCGCCCCGCACCCCGATCCGTCACTCCCGATCCGTCACCGCGTCATGCGCCGGCGCGCGGTCCCGGCAGGCTCATCGCGGCGGTGCGCCGCGACTGCATCGGTACGGCGCTCTCGGGATGCAGCAGGGCGGGCACCGGTCCGACCGGTCCGGGGAGTCCGGCCGCCCCCGGGCCCGCGGGCCCCGGCTGCGACACCGTGGCCTCCCCGTCCCCGGGCCGGTCGCCCTGCGGCCTGCGGGCCCGGTAGGCGGCCCGGTAGGCGGCGGGCGACGAGCCCAACTGGCGGCGGAAGTGCCCGCGCAGCGCCACCGGGGAGCGGAAGCCGCAGCGGCCCGCGACCTCGTCCACCGAGTAGTCCGACGTCTCCAGGAGACGCTGGGCCTGCAGCACGCGCTGGGTGATCAGCCACTGCAGCGGCGCGCTCCCGGTCAGCGAGCGGAAGCGGCGGTCGAAGGTGCGGCGGCTCATGTACGCGCGCGCGGCCAGCGTCTCCACGTCGAACTGCTCGTGGAGGTGCTCCAGCGCCCAGGCGACGACCTCGGCGAGCGGGTCGGCGCCGATCTCCTCTGGTAAAGATCGATCGAGGTAGCGCTCCTGACCGCCGCTGCGGCGCGGCGGGACCACCAGGCGCCGCGCGAGCGCGCCGGCCGCCTCGTTGCCGTGGTCCGTCCGCACGATGTGCAGACACAGGTCGATCCCGGCCGCCGTGCCCGCCGACGTCAGCACGTCGCCGTCGTCGACGAACAGCTCTCTGGGATCGACGTGCACCGACGGATAGCGCTTGGCCAGCGTCGGCGCGTACATCCAGTGGGTCGTGGCCGGCCGGCCGTCCAGCAGGCCCGCCGCCGCCAGGACGAACGCGCCGGTGCACAGGCCCACGATGCGGGCGCCCTCTTCGTGCGCGCGGCGCAGTGCGTCGAGTGCCTCCTCGGGTGGCGGCGAGGTGATCGATCGCCAGGCCGGCACGACGACGGTGCCCGCGCGTGAGATCGCTTCCAGGCCGTGTGGTGCGGTGAGTTCCAGGCCCCCTGTGGTCCGCAGCGGGCCTTCCTCACCGGCGGCCACCAGCAGCCGGTAGCGCGGCACTCCGGCGTCCTGGCGGTCGATACCGAACACCGAAAGCGGTATGGAACTCTCGAAGATGGGGCCGCCGCTGAACAGCAGCACCGCGACGATCTCCTTGCGGCGTCGCCCGGATAGTTTCCGGGCAGCGGCTTCCGGCGCTGCAGTGGAGTCGTGGCTCATCCTGCTAAGCCCCCCTCGGTGGTCGCGGCTCCTCGGTTGTGTCGCTCCTGCACGTTTCCCCTCGGTCCTGCACGAGTCCCCCGCCGTAAGACAGTCAAGATCGAATCTACTGTGTCCCGCGGTACCGCGGTGACCAGTTCGACATGCGGCACATTGTCGACATGACAACTTGGCGTGAAGCATTCGATCACGAAGCGTTGCACTCCCGGGCCGTGTGGGGAAGTGCGCCTCGTCGTAGTGGCCAATCCGCGTAGGGTGCGCAGGGCCCCAGAGGCCCTGTTCGTGCAGGTGGAACGGGGGTTGGGGGGTGCTTCGCCCACGGCCGGGAGGGGGTCCAGAAGTTGGCTGAAAAGCGCCGGGCGCGTGCGCGGAAACCGGTCAGCCGACCGGTGTACCGCCTCGGGTGTGACGTCCGCCTCTTTGCGCGGCGCAATGCTCGGAACGGCGCAGCAGAACGCGGCAGGCGGCGGTCATGGCGGCGAGGCCCAGGGCGGTGCCGGCGGCGCCGGCGAGCGATGTGCCGTACCAGAGGAGGACCACGGGGACCAGGAAGCAGCTGAAGACCGCCCAGCGGACGACGTCGGTCGCCGTGTCCGCGGCGTACGGCGCGGAGGGCGCGGGCTGTGCGGCGGGCGTGAACGGTGCGGGCGGTGTGGCGTGCGTGGACGGTGCGGGTGGGGCGGATCGGGCTGATGAGGCGCAGGGAATGGATGAGGTGGAAGGGGCGGATGGGGTGGGCGGTTCGGGGTGGGGCGACCGGCTCGACCGGCCGGACCGGAGGTCCGGGGCGGACCCGGCGGGCGGGGTCGCGCGATATGCCCCGGAGCGGGTGAGGGGTCCGGACATGCGTGCTCCCTGTGGCGTGACTCACGCTGATCAACGCGTGTTCGAGCGGTCGGTCACTGTGGGGACGACCTGTGGACGGTCACGTAACGGAAGACTGTGCAAACCGCCTGTACAACACATCAAGCATTGCGTTACGGGCGTACCTCGTGCATGCTCCCTGGAACCCCGCGGAGCCCACGCGGGAACTGGGCTAAGGAGGCGTGCCGCCGTACCCTTGGGGGTATGGGGTTGGGAAGATGCTTCCCGGACACAGCTCCGCCGCACACTGTCGTCCCACCCACGAGGATCACAACGCCGAGACACCCATGGCCGGTCACGAATTCTTCGAACCCGCGGACCGCAAGCGGCCCGTCGCCGACCCCACGGCGGCCGAGCCCCTGGCGGCGGAAGAGTCACGCCCCTCCTGCGACCCCGCCTTCAAGCACGGCGTGGTCGTCGGCTTCGACGGCTCCACATCCAGTGAACGCGCCCTCGCCTACGCGATCGGCATGGCTTACCGCTCCCAAGCGGGCCTGATCATCGTCCATGTCGCCAACCGGTTGCCCACCACGGTGTGGGCGGGTTGCGAGCCACCCGTCTTCGTCGACGTGCCCGATCACCGCACCGAGGTCCTGGGCCTCGAACTCGCCTGTGCGGACTATCTGGCCGAGGTGCCCTGGATCCTCGTCGAGCGCGGCGGCGACATCTGCCACGAACTCGAAGAGGTGGGGCGGGAGTACGAGGCGGACGCGATCGTCGTCGGCTCCACGCACGGCATCGTGGGCCGGATCTTCGGCTCGGTGGCCGGCCGGCTCGCCAAGCGGGCGCAGCGGCCCGTGGTGGTCATCCCGTAACCACCCCGCCCGCCCACCGTCAACACCCGCGTCGCCCCGTCCACTTCGCGCGTCCTGCCGTCAACGTTCCCCGTCGCACCGCCGACCCCGGCGTCCTGCCGTCAACTCTCCGCGTCCCGCCGCCGACCCCCGCGTCCGGCCGCCAACTCTGCGCGTTTCGCTGCCGACTTCTGCGCGCCCTGGAAGCGGACCGTCTGGGCCGGCTTTGCTTCGTCGCCTACAAGAAGGCCGTCCGCGACCAGGACCGCGTCACGGCAAGAGTCTCTGCCCGCACGCCTGATATGCGGGCCGCCCGCCCCGACCGTCGGCAGTGGCCGAGGGGGATGCGTCGGACGAGGTCCGCGTCCTTGAGTCGACTTGTCGCGGCCGTCATCTCGTTCGTCATCTCGTTCGTCATCTCGGCCGTCATCTCGGCCGTCATCTCGTCCGTTGACTCGACGTTGCGTCTTGAATCGACAGACGTCAATATAGAAGTATGTCGAAACAAGAGCTTGCGGTGATCGGCCGAGCCGACGAGACGGGCGCGTGCTGCTCGACACTGATCGCGGCACCCCTCGACGAGGCGCAGGCCACAGAGCTTGCGAAGGTGTTCAAGGCGCTGGGCGACCCGGTACGGCTGCGCCTGCTGTCGATGATCGCCTCACGTTCCGGTGGCGAGGTCTGCGTCTGCGACCTGACCCCCGCGTTCGACCTGTCACAGCCGACGATCTCGCATCACCTCAAGCTGCTTCGGCAGGCCGGATTGATCGACTGCGAGCGGCGCGGCACGTGGGTGTACTACTGGGTGCTTCCCCCCGTCCTCGACCGGCTCGCCGGGTTCCTGAAGACAGCGCAGACCGCCGAGGCGACCGCGTGAGCAACTCACTCGGGCGACGGGCCCTCGCCGAAGCCGTGGGGTCCGCCGCCCTGGTCGCGGTGGTCGTCGGCTCCGGAATCCAGGCGACCGAGCTGACCCACGACGTCGGTGTCCAACTGCTCGCCAACTCCCTGGCCACCGTCTTCGGCCTCGGCGTGCTCATCGCACTGCTCGGACCCGTCTCGGGCGCCCACTTCAACCCGGCCGTCACCGTCGCAGCGTGGTTCACCGGCCGCCGCGGCGGCGACCGGCTGACCGTGCGGGACGTCGGCACGTACGTCGTGGCCCAGACAGCGGGCGCCATCGTCGGCGCGATCATCGCCGATGCCATGTTCGGCAAGCCGCTGGTGCAGTGGTCGACGCATGATCGCTTCGCCGGGCACCTGTGGATCGGCGAGATCGTCGCCACGGCGGGGCTCATCCTGCTGATCTTCGGGTTGTCCCGCGTGGGCCGCGCCCACTTCGCCCCGGTCGCCGTGGCCTCGTACATCGGCGCGGCGTATTGGTTCACCTCGTCGACCTCGTTCGCGAATCCGGCAGTGACCATCGGCCGTGCCGTCACGGACACGTTCGCCGGGATCGCGCCCGGCTCGGTCGCGCCGTTCATCGCGGCACAGCTGGTCGGCGCCGCCCTGGGGCTCGCCCTGGTGACCACGGTGTTCGGCCGTCCGGCCCGCCCGCAGACCCAGGCCACCGCCCCACAGGGCGAACCCGACATCGCGACCTCCGCAGTCTCCTGACCCTCCCGCGCAGAAAGACACCGCTCATGAGCAGCCCCGCCGAAAGCCCGTCCATCCTGTTCGTCTGCGTCCACAACGCCGGCCGCTCGCAGATGGCCGCCGCGTTCCTCACCCACCTTGCGGGCGACCGCGTACGGGTGCGTTCCGCCGGCTCCGACCCCGCCGACACCGTGAACCCGGCCGTCGTCGAGGCCATGACCGAGGCGGGGATCGATATTTCGGCCGAGGTGCCGAAGGTGCTCACCGTCGAGGCCGTGCAGGCGTCCGACGTCGTGATCACGATGGGCTGCGGCGACACCTGCCCCGTCTTCCCCGGTAAGAAGTACCTCGACTGGCAGCTCGACGACCCGGCCGGACAGGGCATCGAAGCCATCAGGCCGATCCGCGACGAGATCGAGCAGCGGGTGCGCGAACTCTTGAACGACCTTGCTGTCGAGGTGAGTTCCTGACAGGGGGCGGCGGCCACCGGGCTGAGAACGCAGCGGCACCGAAGGGACCCCACGTGAAGGGCGGCACACGTGGGGGTCCGCTGCGTTGCCGGGCGGGTGCGAGGGGGTCAGCGGAGCCGCGCATCGATACGGCCCCGCGCCCCTACGTCGCGCGTTCTACTCCACCGTCACCGACTTCGCCAGGTTTCTCGGCTTGTCGATGTCGCGGCCCAGGGCCTTTGCCGTGTGGTAGGCGAGCAGTTGCAGCGGGATGCCCATGAGGATCGGGTCCAGCTCGTCCTCGTTCTTCGGCACGACGATCGTCCGGTCGGCCTTCTCCTGCTCCTGGTGGGCCACCGCGAGGATCCGGCCGCTGCGGGCCTTGATCTCCTCCAGGGCGGCCCGGTTCTTCTCCAGCAGGTCGTCGTCGGGCACGATCGCGACCGTCGGCAGGGCGGGCTCGATCAGGGCGAGCGGGCCGTGCTTGAGTTCCGAGGCGGGGTATGCCTCGGCGTGGATGTAGGAGACCTCCTTGAGCTTCAGGGATGCCTCGCGGGCCACCGGGTAGCCCCGGACGCGGCCGATGAAGAGCATCGAGCGGGCCTCGGCGTACTGCTCGGCCAGCTCCTTGATCTCCTCCTCCTGCTTGAGGATCTCGGTGATCTGCTCGGGCAGTCTGCGCAGGCCCTCGATGATCCGCTTGCCGTCGCGGACCGAGAGGTCGCGGGTGCGGCCCAGGTGCAGGGCGAGGAGGGCGAAGGCGACCGTGGTGTTGGTGAAGCACTTGGTGGACACCACGCACACCTCGGGGCCGGCGTGCACATACATGCCGCCGTCCGCCTCACGGGCGATCGCCGAGCCGACGACATTGACGATGCCCAGCACCCGGGCGCCCTTGCGCTTCAGCTCCTGGACGGCCGCCAGCACGTCATAGGTCTCACCGGACTGGGAGACCGCGACGTAGAGCGTGTCGGGGTCGACCACGGCGTCCCGGTAGCGGAACTCGGATGCGGGCTCGGCGTCGGCGGGGATGCGGGCCAGCTCCTCGATCATCTGGGCGCCGATCATGCCCGCGTGGTACGAGGTGCCACAGCCGAGGATCTTCACCCGGCGGATCCGGCGGGCCGCGCGGGCGTCCAGGTTCAGCCCGCCGAGGTGCACGGTGGAGAACCGGTCGTCGATGCGGCCGCGCAGCACCCGGTCGACCGCCTCGGCCTGCTCGTGGATCTCCTTGTGCATATAGGTGTCGTGGCCGCCCCTGTCGTACGACTCGGCCTCCCACTCCACGGTGGTCGGCTCGGCGGTGGTGCGGGTGCCCTCGGTGGTGTAGGTGCGGAAGTCATCGGCCTTGAGGGTGGCCATCTCGCCGTCGTCGAGGGTCACTATCTGGCGGGTGTGGGTAACCAGCGCGGCGACGTCGGAGGCGACGAACATCTCCTTCTCGCCGATGCCGAGGACGACCGGGGAGCCGTTGCGGGCCACCACGATGCGGTCGGGGAAGTCGGCGTGCAGGACCGCGATGCCATAGGTGCCCTCGATCACCCGCAGGGTCTCGCGGACCTTGTCCTCCAGCTTCTCGGCCCGGGCGCGGGCGATCAGATGGGTGAGCACCTCGGTGTCGGTCTCGGAGAGGAACTCGACGCCGTCCGCCTCCAGCTTGCGACGCAGGTCGGCGGCGTTGTCGATGATGCCGTTGTGCACGACGGCGACCTTGTGGTCGGCCGACAGGTGCGGATGGGCGTTCACGTCGGACGGGGCGCCGTGGGTGGCCCAGCGGGTGTGGGCGATGCCGGTGGTGCCCTTGAAACGCGCCGGGACCTTGGCCTCCAGGTCACGCACCCGGCCCTTGGCCTTGACCATCTTCAGGGCGGGCGCCTTCGGGGCGGTGACGACGATGCCCGCGGAGTCATAGCCGCGGTACTCCAGGCGCTGCAGGCCCTCCAGGAGCAGCGGGGCGACGTCGCGCTTCCCGATGTATCCGACAATTCCGCACATAGAGCAGGTATCCCTCTGTCTGTGGCCGGTCGGTCGGCCGGCCAGTCGTCGGTTCTCAGCCGTAGACGATGCGCCGCAACTGCCTGAGCGTGAGCTCGGGCGGTGCCACCGCTCGGTACTTCAGGTCCGCCTCGATCCGTTCGAAGATCGTCACGTTCACCAGGCCCTGGCCCTGGAGTTCGCGGTGGCGGCGACGGACGTAGTCCTCGGTCGTCTCGTCGAAAAAGGCGAGCACGTCCTGGATCACCCGCAGTGCCTCGCCCCTGTTGAGGGTCGTGGACCGCGTCAGGTGATCAACAAGTTCGTCGTGCACCCGGTCGATCCTGGGGGATCGGTGGCGGTTTCGCAAGAATTCTGCCCGATATCGGGCAGCGGCCTGTTGAAACTCTTATGGGGCGCTGTTCGCGAGCCGTCCATCCGGTGTGCTGTGAGCGGTTGCTTAAGGAGACGAGTTTTGCGGTTCATGGACATTCCACGTATGGGAGTACCGGAGCAGCTGGCCGCGCGCATGAGCATGGCCGAGCAGCACGAATACCTGCGCGCCAGATTCTCGCGGCGCACGATGATCAGAGGCGGCGCGGTCACGCTGGGCGCCGTCGCGGGCGGGGCCTTCGTCCCGGGGGGCACCGCGCAGGCGGCCGTCCCGACCCAGCGCACCGCCCCGGCCACCGAGACGGTCGACGGCGCCTTCGTCGCCCCCTTCGGCCGCCACCTCGCCTACGGCAACGACCCGCGCACCGAGATCACCGTGTCCTGGCAGGTTCCCGTCGCCGTCAAGAAGCCCTTCATCCGGATCGGCGCCCACCCCTGGGACCTGAGCCGCAAGATCCACGCCGAGGTCCGCGCCCTCTACACCCCGGCCGGTGTCGGCGCCAGCGGCGATCACACGCAGTACTACCTGCACGCCAAGCTCACTCACCTGCGCCCGGGCCGCACGTACTACTACGGCGTCGGCCACCAGGGCTTCGACCCCGCCCAGCCGCACCTGGCGGGCACCGTGGGCACCTTCACCACCGCCCCCGCGCACAGGAAGCCGTTCACCTTCACGGCCTTCGGCGACGAGGGCGTCGGCTACCACGGCCTCGCCAACAACGCCCTGATCCTCGGCCAGAACCCGGCCTTCCACCTGCACGCCGGTGACATCGCCTACGGCGACCCGGCCGGCCAGGGCAAGTCCACCGACACCGGCTTCGACTCCCGCATCTGGGACCAGTTCCTCGCCCAGACCGAGTCGGTCGCGAAGTCCGTGCCGTGGATGCCGGCCTACGGCAACCACGACATGGAAGCCTGGTACTCGCCCAACGGCTACGGCGGCGAGGACGCCCGCTGGAACCTGCCGGACAACGGCCCCGACAAGAAGAACCTGCCGGGCGTCTACTCCTTCGTCTACGGCAACACCGCGGTCATCTCCCTCGACGCCAACGATGTCTCCTTCGAGATCCCGGCCAACCTCGGTATCTCCGGCGGCACCCAGACCTCATGGCTAAAGGCCCAGCTGAAGAAGTTCCGGGCCAGCAGGGACGTCGACTTCATCGTCATCTTCTTCCACCACTGCGCCTACTGCACCTCCACCGCGCACGCCTCGGAGGGCGGGGTCCGCGACGAGTGGGTGCCGCTGTTCGAGAAGTACACCGTGGACCTGGTCATCAACGGCCACAACCACCAGTACGAGCGCACCGACGTCATCAAGGCGGGCGCCGTCACCAAGAAGCTGCCGATCGGCGGCACCGCCTACCCCGAGACCGAGGGCGTCGTCTATGTGACGGCGGGCGCGGCCGGCCGCAGCCTGTACGCGTTCAGCGCCCCGCTGTCCTACGAGGGCCACGAGAACGAGGTCGACTCCGTGGCCTCCTTCATCAACACCAAGGACGGCAAGAAGAACGAGACGGTCACCTGGTCGCGCGTGCGCTACCTCGACTACTCGTTCCTGCGCGTGGACGTCAACCCGGCCGCCAAGGGCCGCCACGCCACGCTGACGGTGCGCGGCATCGCCGAGACCGGTGACCAGGTCGACCACTTCACGGTGGCGCGCAAGGCCAAGTGACGGTGGCGCGCAGGGTCATGTGACGGCGGTGCGCAAGGCCGAGTGACGGTGGCGCGCAGGGTCACGTGCTGGCGGTGCGCCCAGAAGGCGGGGCGCACCGCCCGGCACCGGGAACGGCACCGCCCGGCACCGGACCGGACCGGCACCTCCCGGCACCGGACCGGACCGGCACCTCCCGGCACCGGACCGGCGTCCCCCGGCACCGGACCGGCGGCTTCGGTGTCGTCCCGCCCCGTGGGCGGTCCTCGTCCGCGCTACATGCGTTTGAGGACCGCCTGCTTGGCCGTGCCGAACTCTTCGTCCGTCAGGACCCCTGCCCGGTGCAGTTCGCCCAGTTCGCGCAGTCGCCGCAGCAGCGCGTCGTGGTCGTCCCCGGTGGCGGGCGAGGGGCCCGGCGCCTCGGGCACCTGCCGCCGTGCGTCCTGATCCGGCGCGCCGGCCGCCGACGGGTGCGGCAGCCGGGCCTGCACGGCGGCGGCGACCAGCGCCATCAGCGGGTCTTTCTTGAAGCCCCACAACTCCACGGCGTTGGGGTCGTACTTGGGCGGCGCCTTGGTGGCCGCGCCCCGTACGGTGAAGCGCAGATGCCCGTTCTCCAGTCCGGCGGCCGGCTGCCACTCCACGCCGGTGATGTCGGCGACGGCGAGGGCGCGGGGCCCGGCGGCGGCCTTGGCGTCCTCGGTCTTCCAGTTCCACTCCAGGCGCACCTGCTCCCCGTCGAAGGCGGCGGTGCCGTCCCCGGCGGAGACCGACAGCGGGACGGGCGGGCCGGGCAGCAGGAACCCGGTCGCCGGATCGGCCGGCACCTGGTTGAGCAGCAGGGCGGTGCGCACCTCGTCGGTGAAGTACTCGGCGACGCCGTGGCGGTCCGGTTCGACGGTGAGCTGGTAGGGGTCGTGCGGCTCGGTGAGCCGGCCGCCGGTGGCGTGCAGCAGCGGGTCGGCGCCGTCGCGCAGCCGCAGCCGCAACCGGCCCGACTTCCGGCCCTGTTCGAACGAGATCCCCGCAAGTGCCGCCAGCGGGACCACCAGTTCCCCCAGGGTGCGGCGGAGCAGGCTGACGTTCTTGTCCCGTCCCGGGGTCAGTCGGAGGGCGTCGCCGTCGAACACCCAGGTGCCGTCCTTCTGGAGGATTTCCGCCATACGGGGATTGTTTCACCGCTCGCCGGGCGGCGACACCGAGCCCCGGCCCCCCGGCCGCCGGACTGCCCGGCCACCAGGCCACCAGGCGGCCCGGCCGTCCGCCCGTGTGTCGCGCCCACCCGTCCGTGCGGTCAGCGCCCCGCGAGGGGGTTCTTCAGGCTGCCCACGAGCTGGAGCGCGCCCGCGGGATCCGCCAGGTCCACCATCTGCCGGTTGTCACGCAGTTGGAGCCGGTTGAGGCAGGACAGGGCGAACTCCGGGGCGAATAGGTCGTACTGCCGGAACCTGTCGGCGAGTTCGGGGGCCGAGTCCTGGTACTCGCGGGTGACCTCCGCGACCGTCCGCCAGAAGTCGTCCTCCGTAAGGACGCCTTCGGCGGCGAGGTTCGCGCCGAGGAAGCGGAAGAAGCAGTCGAAGACGTCCGTGAAGATCGACAGGAGCTTCTTGTCCTCGGGAACCTCGACGCGGATGCGTTGCACCTCCGGCGGCAGCACCGCGTCCGGGTCCATGACCGCGATCTCCTCGGCGATGTCCTTGAAGACCGCGCGCCGCACGACGCCGTCCTCCAGGACCAGGATCACGTTCTCGCCGTGCGGCATATAGACCAGGTCGTAGGCGTAGAAGCTGTGCAGCAGCGGGGTGAGGTAGGCCCGCAGATAGCGGCGCAGCCACTGCGTGGGCGTCAGCCCCGACTGCTCGATCAGCGCGCCGGCGAAGGACGCGCCCGCGTGGTCCACATGGAGGAGCGAGGCCATGGTGGCGAGGGTCTCGCCGTCCTGGAGGGCGGGCACCGGGCTCTCCCGCCACAGCGCGGCCAGCATCTTGCGGTAGGGCGAGTAGCGGTCCGTGGCCCGTTCGTACTCCAGGTGCCGGTAGCCGACCGCGGCCCGCTCGCGGATGACCGACAGGCCCGTCGCCTTGAGCACCGGGTCGTTGTCGATCAGCTGGGCCAGCCAGTCGTTGATCGCCGGGGTGGCCTCCATATAGGCGGCGGACAGGCCGCGCATGAAGCCCATGTTGAGGACGGACAGCGCCGTCTTCACATAGTGCTTGTGCGGGTGGGAGGTGTTGAAGAAGGTCCGTATCGACTGCTGGGCCAGGTATGCGTCGTCGCCCTCGCCGAGGCAGACCAGATGTCCGCGGGCCACCTCGGCGGCGAAGGTGACGGTGAGCTTGTTCCACCACTGCCACGGGTGCACGGGTATCAGGAGGTAGTCGGCGGGGTCGAGGCCCCGGTCGGTCAGTTGCCGCTCGAACCGGTCGACGGTCTCCTCGCCCAGTTCCTGCCGTACGAAGGACTCGTACGTGATACCGGCACCGGCCGTGAACGCCGCCCGGGAGCGGTGCGCTGCCAGCCAGACCAGCCGGACCGGGCTCGCGGTCTCGGGGGCGTACGACAGGTACTCGTGGATGCCGAAGCCGAGCCGGCCGTTGTTGGCGACGAAGCAGGGGTGGCCCTCGGTCATGCCGGTCTCGATGTCCTGGAAACCGGCCCGTGCCAGCTGCGCCGAGGTCACCCTCGGCTTGGTGAGCTTGTAGCAGGTGCCGGACAGGGTGGCGGAGATCTCCTCCAGGTACACCGGCAGGACCTCGTCGCTCAGGCCCAGTGACCCCTGCATCTCGATGCAGAAGTCCAGGGCGGCGAGGGGGAGTTCGTCGCCGTCGCGGTGCCGGGTGATCGAGTCGGCGTCGATCTGCCAGTGGTCGAGGGCGCGGCGCACGGCGGTGAAGCGGTAGCGGGTCAGCCCGTCGTCGCTGCGCACGAGGTACCCGGCCCCGTCCGGCTCGGGGGTGATCAGCCGTTCGTGCGCGAACTCGGCGAGCGCCTTGCGGACCAGCAGGCGGTTGGCCCGCTCCCAGCGGTCGGGGGAGAGATGGGCGACGGCGTCGGTGAGGCTCATGCCGGCACCGCCTTCTCGAACTGTTCCCGGGTGCAGAAGCTCAGCAGCGCCCGCTTCTCCGGCTTCTGGATCTCCCGTTCGGGCACGAACCCGACCGCTTCGTTCAGGACGTGCACCGCCTGGTTGCGTACGTCCGGCTCGACCACGATCCGGGCGGTCGCCGGGTCCTCGAAGAGCCGCCCGACGACGGCGGTGATGACGGCCCGGGTGAATCCGGGTACGGGGGTGTCCGTGGCCGGTACCAGGAAGTGCATGCCGACATCGCCCGGCTCGGGCCGGTACAGGCCGACCAGTTCGCGGTGGGCCGGGTCGTAGCGCTCCATGAGGAAGGCGGGCTCGCCGTCCAGCAGGCCCAGCAGGGCCTCGTGGTGTTCGTCGGCGGCGATCTCCAGGTAGGCGCGCTCGACGTCCTCCAGTTTCGCGTCCTGCATCATCCAGAACGCGGCCTTGGGGTGGGTGACCCAGCCGTGCAGCAACTCGGCGTCCTTCAGCGGGTCGAGCGGACGGAAGGTGAAGTTCATGCGGAAAACTCCTGGAACGCGATCGTCTTCTCGACCGGGTAGTACTCCGTGCCGAGCAGTTCGCGGATGATGTAGCTGTTGCGGTAGGCGCCCATGCCCAGATCGGGGCTGGTGATGCTGTGCGTGTGCACGCCCGCGTTCTGCAGGAAGATGCCGCGGCCGGTCACGTCGATGGTGTAGTTGCGGGCCACGTCGAAGTTGCCCTGGCTGTCGTAGCGCAGCCGGTCGCGGACGGGCTTCAGGAACCCGGGCTCGGTGTACCGGTAGCCGGTGGCGAGGACGAGGCCCTCGGAGCGCAGCTCGAAGTCCTTGCCCTGCTCCTCCTGACGGAACGTCAGGGTATAGCTGCCGTCCCGGTAACTCGCCTTTTCCAGCGATGAGTTGGTGAGCAGACGGGTGGGGACGGGACCGCCGAGGTGCTTCTGGTAGAGCAGGTCGAAGATCTCGTTGATCAGGTCGCCGTCGATGCCCTTGAACAGGCCCTTCTGCTGGGCCGTGAGGCGGTAGCGGGTGGCCTCGGGCAGCGCGTGGTAGTAGTCGACGTACTCCGGGGAGGTCATCTCCAGCGTGAGTTTCGTGTATTCCAGCGGGAAGAAGCGGGGCGAGCGGGTGACCCAGTTCAGCCGGTAGCCGTGTACGTCGATCTCGCCGAGCAGGTCGCGGTAGATCTCGGCGGCGGACTGGCCGCTGCCCACCAGGGTGATCGACTCCTTGGCCTGCAGCCGCTCCTTGTGCTGGAGATAGCGGGAGTTGTGCAGGAAGTCGCCGCCCAGGTTCCGGCAGGCGTCCGGGAGGTGCGGCGGGGTGCCGGTGCCGAGGACCAGATGGCGGGCGCGGAATGTCTCGCCGTCCCGGGTGCGCACCGTGTACAGCCTGTCCTCGTACGTCACTTCGGTGACCGTCGTGCCGAAGCGGAGGTTGCTCAGTCTGCTCGCGGCCCAGCGGCAGTAGTCGTCGTACTCGATTCGCAGCGGGTAGAAGTTCTCGCGGATGTAGAACGGGTAGAGTCTGCCCTTCTCCTTCAGGTAGTTGAGGAAGGAGTACGGGGAGGTCGGGTCGGCGAGGGTGACCAGGTCCGACATGAACGGGGTCTGCAGATGGGCGCCGTCGAGGAACATCCCGGCGTGCCACTCGAAGTCGGGTTTGGAGTCCAGGAAGACGCCGTCGAGTTCGGGGATCGGCTCGGTGAGGCAGGCCAGGCCGAGGTTGAACGGGCCCAGGCCGATCCCCACGAAGTCGTAGGTCTTGGTGGGGGTTTCAGGACGCGCGGTCAAGGGGCTCTCCCAGGTACTGCTCGGCGTGGCCGGCGATCAGGTCGAGGACGGCGGCGATGTCGTCGGTCGTGGTCTCGGGGTTGAGCAGGGTGAACTTGAGGTAGTGGCGGTCGCCCACCTTGGTGCCCGCGACCACCGCGTCGCCGGAGGCGAACAGGGCCCCCCGGGCATACAGGTTGGCGCGGTCGATCCGGTCCGCGCCGGTGACGGCCGCCGGGATGTAGCGGAAGACGAGTGTGGACAGCGCGGGTTCGACGACCACGTCGAACCGGGGGTCGGCGGCCAGCAGCCGCCAGCCCTCCCGGGCCCGGTCGCAGACCTCGTCGAAGAGTTCGCCGATGCCGTCGGCGCCCATGGTGCGCAGGGTCATCCACAGTTTGAGGGCGTCGAAGCGGCGGGTGGTCTGCAGCGACTTGTCGACCTGGTTGGGGATGCGCTCCGCCACCATGCGCCGTGGGTTGAGGTACTCCGCGTGGTAGGTGGCGTGCCGCAGCGCGGCGGCGTCGCGGACCAGCACGGCGGACGAACTCACCGGCTGGAAGAAGGACTTGTGGTAGTCGACGGTGACCGAGTCGGCGCGTTCGATGCCCTCGATGCGGTCCCGGTACTTCACGGAGGCGAGCAGCCCGCAGCCGTAGGCCGCGTCCACGTGCAGCCACACCCCGTACCGGGCGCACAGCTCGGCGATCTCGGGCAGCGGATCGATGGACCCGAAGTCGGTGGTGCCGGCCGTGGCGACGACGGCCATGGCGGTCAGGCCGTCCCGTCTGCAGCGCTCCAGCTCATGGGCGAGGGCGACGGTCCGCATCCGCTTGTCCTGGTCGACGGGGACCGGGATGACGGCGTCCGGGCCGAGGCCGAGCAGTTTCGCCGACTTCTTCACGCTGAAGTGGCTCACCTCGGAGGCGAGGACGCGCAGGGGGGCGAGCGAGGCGCCCTGCTCCCACCCTGCCCGCGCCGGCTTGGACTCCTCGCGGGCGAGCAGCAGCGCCTGGAGGTTGGACTGGGTGCCGCCGGAGGTGAACACGCCGTCGGCGGCCGGGCCGAGGCCGATACGGGCGGCCGTCCAGTCGATCAGCCGACGCTCGATGAGCGTGCCGCCGGCCGACTGGTCCCAGGTGTCCAGGGAGGAGTTGACGGCGGACAGGACGGTCTCGCCGAGCACCGCCGGGATGACCACCGGGCAGTTGAGGTGGGCGAGATAGCGGGGGTGGTGGAAGTAGACCGCGTCGCGGAGATAGATCTCCTCCAGTTCGTCGAGCACCGCGGTGGTGTCGTGCAGGGGACGGTCGAGGTCGATCCGCTCGATGCGGGGGGTGAGGGCGTCGACCGTGACGCCGGTGAACGGTCGCTCGGTGGTGGCGAGTTTGGCCGCCACCCGCTCGACTCCTTCGGTCACGGAGCGGCGGTAGTGCTCCGCGGTGAGGTCATTGAGCAGGTGCGAGCGCATGTGGGGGTCCTCCGAGGGGACGGTCCGGACGGGACGGGGAGAGGGACGGAACCGCGCGAGTCAACTTAGGTTAACCTAACCTAAGTAACCTGATCAAAAACCTGCCCCTCCCGTGACCGCCGTCACTTCAGGGGCGGTTACTCCGCCTCGCGGAGCTGTTCCTCGCTCATGCCGCGGCGCCAGTAGCCGACGAACGTGACCCGTCGGCGGTCGATTTCGCGCTCGCCGACGAAGTGCCGGCGCAGCTCCTTCATCCGGCCGGACTCGCCGGCGATCCAGACGTACGGCCGCTGCGCGGAAGGGAGTTGGGCGGCCCGGATCGCGTCGACGGCGGTCGGGGGATTCTCGTCCCGGACGAGCCAGGTGATGTCCGCGTCCGCCTCGGTCGGCACGTCCTGGACGTCACCGGCGTGCGGCACCTCCAGCCAGGCGCGGACACGCAGGCCGGCCGGCAGGGCCTCCAGGACGGCCGTGGCGGCGGGCACGGCGGTCTCGTCGCCCCACAGCACGACCAGGTCGGTGTCCTCGGGCGGGCGGAAGCGGATCGCGCGATTGTCGGCGATCACCGGTCCGAGCACCAGGACGCGGTCACCGGCCGCCGCCGCGGCGGCCCAGCGGGCGGCGGGGCCCGCGGGGGCGGCCGCGCCCGGCTCGACGCCGTGCAGGACGAAGTCGATGTCGATCTCGGTGGTGTGGCCGAGGGAGTCACGGCGCAGCGCGCGCAGGGTGTAGGAGCGCATCACCGCCCGGACGTCGTCCGGCAGTTCGCGCCAGGCATGCCACCACTCTCCCCCACTCGCGGCTTCGCTTGAGCGGGGGGACCCCCATCCCAGGTCCAGCGGGACCATGGGCTCGCGCTGTCCGGGCCGCGGCAGGAACAGCGACAGGGACTGGTCGTGCCCGTCGGACCGGAAGTCCCGCAGGCCGGGCCCGGCGAAGCTGACCCGGACGAGAGACGGTCCCAGCCGCCTCGTCCGTACGACCTGAAGGGGGAAGAAGCGGTACGGGGCGGCTAGGGCCGTGGTCATCGGGGCTCCTGGATGGTCGTGCAGGAGGGCGGTCGGCCTCGGGGGCGCGGGGAGCGAGCCGTGCGAGGGGCCGCATCCGGCCCGCGCAACGCCGCGACGCCGGACGCCCCTCGCGACGGCTGGTGTCAACTGACCTTCTTGGCGTGCTCGATGGCCTCGGCGAGGTCGTCGAGCAGGGCGACGCACTTGTCGTACGACAGGATCGGCTCGGGGTTGCGGGAGATGACCTGGCCGGCCTTGACCGCGGGGAGCTTCTGCCAGGTGGCCTTGGTGAGGTCGGCGGGCTGGATGGCCGAGGTGCGGTTGTCCATCATGATGATGTCCGCGTCGTACTTGTCGACGTTCTCCCAGCTGAGCGACTCGTACCAGCCGCCGCCCTGGGCCTTCGCCTTCTCCGGGGGCTCGACGAAGTTCACGCCGAGGGCCTTGAAGTACTCCAGGTCGATGGAGAGGTTGGTACCGGAGACATAGAACAGGTCCTGGCTCGCGGAACCGGCCAGCACCTTGAGGTCGGGCTTGGCCTTGGCGGCGGCACGCAGCCGGGCGGCCGCCTCCTCGAACCGCTTCTTGGCGGCGGTGACCTTGCTCGACGTGGTGTCGGCGCCGAGGGACTCGGCGAGCGCGAGCATGCGCTGCAACGGCTCGGTGAGCTGGCGGTCGTAGACCGAGATGCCCACGCTCGGGGCGCCGACGGCCTCGATCTTCTTCTTCGACTCGTCCGGGACGTACCAGAGGGTGCCCGCGTCGTCGAACATGGTGGAGACGAGCAGGTCGGGGGCGAGGGAGGCGTACTTCTCGATGTTGAACTGGCCCCACTCGTTGCCGAGTACGGTCAGCTTGCTGACGTCCATGTCGCCGGCCTGGACATCGGCCTTGCCGTCCTTGGTCGTGGTGGGACCGAAGACGCCCTCGACCGTGATGCCGTAGTCGTACAGCGCGGCGGCGACACCGACGAACGCCACGATGCTCGACGGGACCTTGTCGGCCTTGACGGTCTGTCCGCGGTCGTCCTTGAAGGTCCAGGGGCCGGACGCGGCGCTCGCCCCGCTGCCGGAGCCGCTGCTTTTCGCCTCGTCGTCGCCGCAGGCCGCGAGCACGGCACCGAGGCCGAGGGCGCCGCCGGTTGCGAGCAGTCCACGACGGGAGAGGCGGGCGGATCTGGCGTTCGACATGGGGGTGCTCTGCCTTCGTCTGAGGGGTCACTGGACCGAAGTCGTGATTAGGTTAGCCTAACCTCAGAGTCACCCCAAGAGGCAGTACCGGCCCGGTGGCCCTGCGGCACCGGCGACCGGGCATCGGGTCAGCCCGCCAGGCCCAACTCCCGGGCGATCAGCATCCGCTGCACCTCGCTGGTGCCTTCGCCGATCTCCAGGATCTTGGAGTCGCGCCACATCCGGGCCACCGGATACTCGTTCATGAAGCCGTAGCCGCCATGGATCTGGGTGGCGTCACGGGCGTTGTCGACGGCGACGGTCGACGAGTACAGCTTGGCCAGCGCCGCCTCCTTCTTGAACGGCTCGCCCGCCACCAGCCGGCAGGCCGCGTCCCGCCAGGCGAGGCGGGCGGTGTGGGCCTTCATCTCCATATCGGCGATCTTGAACTGGATGGCCTGGTTGGCGCCGATCGGCCGCCCGAAGGCATGCCGCTCCTTGGCGTACTTCACCGACTCGTCCACACAGCCCTGCGCGAGACCGGTCGCCAGCGCCGCGATGGCGATGCGGCCCTCGTCGAGGATCCGCAGGAACTGCGCATAGCCGCGGCCCTGTTCGCCGAGCAGGTTGGCCGCCGGGACCCGGACGTCCGCGAACGACAGCTCGCGGGTGTCCGAGGCGTTCCAGCCGACCTTCGAGTACGGGGCCGCGACCGTGAAGCCCGGGGTGCCGGACGGCACGATGATCGCGGAGATCAGCGGTCTGCCGTCCGGGGTACGGCCCGTCACGGCGGTGACCGTCACCAGACCCGTGATGTCCGTGCCCGAGTTGGTGATGAAGCACTTCGAGCCGTTGATCACCCATTCGTCGGTGTCCGCATCGAGCCGGGCCGTCGTGCGCGTCGCGCCCGCGTCCGAACCGCCGTCCGGCTCCGTGAGCCCGAACGCGCCCAGGGTCTCGCCCGCGCACAGCCGCGGCAGCCAGGCCCGCTTCTGCTCCTCGGTGCCGAACAGATGGACCGGCATCGCGCCCAGCGAGACCCCGGCCTCCAGCGTGATGGCCACGGACGAGTCGACCCGGGCCAGCTCCTCCAGGGCCAGGCCAAGCGCCAGATAGTCGCCGCCCATGCCGCCGTACTCCTCCGGGAACGGCAGCCCGAACAGGCCCATGCGGCCCATCTCGCGGACGATGTCGTACGGGAACTCGTGCCGCTCGTAGTAGTCGCCGATCTTCGGCGCCACCACGTCGTGCGCGAACTCCTCCACCGTGCGGCGGAGTTCCTCCAGCTCGGGGCTGAGACGGTGGTCCATGCTGATCACTGGTCCTTGTGGGAGAGGGCGCGGACGGTGCGGGACGGGCTCGGTCGGCCCAGCTGTTCGGCCATCCACACGCTCGTGGCGGTGAGACGGCCCAGATCGACCCCGGTCTCGATGCCGAGGCCCTGGAGCATCCACACCAGGTCCTCGGTGGCGAGGTTCCCGGTGGCGGACTTGGCGTACGGACAGCCGCCCAGGCCGCCGGCCGAGGCGTCGACCGTCGTGACGCCGTGCTCCAGCGCCGCGTAGGTGTTGGCGAGCGCCTGGCCGTAGGTGTCGTGGAAGTGCACGCCGAGGACGTTCGTCGGCAGCCCCTCCTCGTTGAGCGCGGCGAGGAGTTCCAGGACATGGCCCGGGGTCGCGACGCCGATCGTGTCGCCCAGGCTCAGCTCGTCGCAGCCCATGTCCACCAGCGCCCGGCACACCCGCACGACCTGGTGGAGGGGGACCGCGCCCTCCCACGGGTCGCCGAAGCACATGGAGACATAGCCGCGCACCTGCATGCCCTGGTCCAGCGCGTGCCGCACGACCGGGTCGAACAGGGCGAGCGACTCGTCCAGCGTGCGGTTGAGGTTGGCCTTCGCGAAGGACTCGGTGGCGCTGGCGAACACCGCGATCCGGCGGGCGCCGAGCGCCAACGCCCGGTCCAGACCACGCCGGTTGGGCACGAGCACCGGGAGCGCGACCCCCGGCAGATCGCCGAGCAGCGGGAACAACTGCTCCGCGTCGGCCAGTTGGGGCACCCACTTGGGGTGCACGAAGCTCGTCGCCTCGACGGTGGTCAGGCCCGCGTCGGCCAGCCGGTGGATGAACTCCGCCTTGACCTCGGTCGGCACGGCCGACTTCTCGTTCTGCAGCCCGTCGCGCGGGCCGACCTCGTGGATCCGCACCCGCTCGGGCAGATCCTGCGCGGGTACGACCATCGGCAGTTCCGGTGCGGTCATTGCGCCGCCTCCTCATGCGGTGCGACGACGGCCAGCACCTGGTCCATGGCAACGGTGCCGCCGGGCCGTACGTCCAGTTCGGTGACCGTGCCCGCGTGCGGGGCCGAGACGACGTGCTCCATCTTCATCGCCTCCACCACCAGCAGGCTCTGGCCCGCGGTCACCTCGTCGCCGACGGCGACCTTCACGACGGTGACCGTGCCGGGCATCGGCGCGGTGAGCGAGTCGGCGCCCGTGAGCCCGGCCCGGCCGATCGACGCGGCCACCGGATCGTGATCCCGCACCAGCCAGGCGTCACCGTCGCGGCCCAGCCAGTCGCCCGCCCTCTCGAAGGTGTGGCGGACGCCGTCCAGAGTCACGGACACCCGGTCGTCGGTGACGGTGTGGGTGCCACGCGGGGTGTACTCCACGGGATCGGTCACGCGCAGGGCGAAGGAGACCGGCTTGGGCACCCCGCCGAGCCGCCAGCCGTTGGGCACCGAGAAGGGGTCGGTCCAGCCGTCACCGACGGGCCGCAGCCCGTCGAGTCGGACGGCCGCTGCCGCCTCGTACACCTCCTCCGGTACGTCCGTCGGGACCAGGTCGGCCACCACCCGCTCGACCAGCCCCGTGTCCAACTCGCCCGCCACGACCGCCGGATGGGCCAGCAGCCGGCGCAGGAAACCGGCGTTGGTCGGCACGCCCAGCGTGACCGTCCGGGCCAGGGCCGCGCGGAGCCGACGCAGCGCCGTCCCCCGGTCCGGACCGTACGCGATCACCTTGGACAGCATCGGGTCGTACCGGCTGCCGACCTCGGTGCCCTCGCTGAGCCCCGAGTCGGTGCGTACTCCGTCGCCCCGCGGCTCGCGCAGCCGCAGCACCGTGCCGCCCGACGGCAGGAACCCGCGCGCGGGGTCCTCCGCGCACACCCGGGCCTCGATCGCGTGCCCGGTCAGCCGGATCTCCTGCTGCGCGTACGGCAGCCGTTCGCCCGCCGCGACCCGCAGCTGCCACTCCACCAGATCGAGCCCGGTGACCAGCTCGGTGACCGGATGCTCCACCTGGAGCCGGGTGTTCATCTCCATGAAGTGGTACGACGAGGGGTCGCCGCCCGGCACGATGAACTCCACCGTGCCCGCGCCCCGGTAGCCGCAGGAGCGGGCCGCCCGCACGGCCGCCGCGCCCATCGCCGCCCGGGTCTCCTCGTCGAGGAGCACGCTCGGCGCCTCCTCGACGACCTTCTGGTGCCGGCGTTGCAGCGAGCACTCGCGCTCGCCGAGGTGCACGACGGTGCCGTACGCGTCGGCCAGGACCTGGATCTCGATGTGCCGGGGCCGCTCGATCCAGCGCTCCACCAGAAGTGTGTCGTCGCCGAAGGCCGCGCGGGCCTCGCGCCGGGCCGCGGCGATCTCGTCCTCCAGCGTGGACGCCTCCCGCACCAGGCGCATCCCCTTGCCGCCGCCGCCCGCCGAGGGCTTCAGCAGCACCGGCAGCCCGATCTCCCGGGCGGCCTCGGCGAGCCGGGCGTCGGACAGACCGCTCCCGCTGGAACCGGGGACGACCGGCACCCCGGCCGCCCGCACCGTCTCCTTGGCGCGGATCTTGTCCCCCATGAGGGCGATGGCGTCGGCCGGCGGGCCGATGAACACCAGCCCCGCCTCGGCGCAGGCACGCGCGAAGTCCGCGTTCTCGGCGAGGAAGCCGTACCCGGGGTGGACGGCCTGCGCGCCGGTGCAGGCGGCGGCCTCAAGGAGCCGCTCCACCGACAGATAGCTCTCGGCCGCGGACGCCGGACCGAGCCGCACCGCCGTGTCGGCCTCGCGTACATGCCGGGCGTCGGCGTCCGCGTCGGAGAACACGGCCACCGAGCGCACGCCCAGTGCGCGCAGCGTGCGCATGACGCGCACCGCGATCTCGCCGCGATTGGCCACCAGGACTGTCTCGAACATCGTCTTCGGTCCCCTCACATCCGGAAGACGCCGAACCGCGGTTCGCCCAGCGGGGCGTTCGCGCAGGCGGTCAGGGCCAGGCCCAGCACCTGCCGGGTCTCCAACGGGTCGATCACGCCGTCGTCCCAGAGGCGGGCGGTGGCGTAGTAGGCGTTGCCCTGGCGCTCGTACTGCTGCCGGATCGGGGCCTTGAAGGCATCCTCCGCCTCGGTCGGCCAGGACTCGCCCCGGGCCTCCAACTGGTCCCGCTTGACGGTGGCGAGGACGGAGGCGGCCTGCTCCCCGCCCATGACGGAGATCTTGGCGCCCGGCCACATCCACAGGAAGCGGGGGGAATAGGCCCGGCCGCACATGGAGTAGTTCCCGGCGCCGTACGAACCGCCGACGACCACGGTCAGCTTGGGCACGCGCGTGCACGCGACGGCGGTGACCATCTTGGCGCCGTGCTTGGCGATGCCCCCGGCCTCGTAGTCCTTGCCGACCATGAAGCCGGAGATGTTCTGGAGGAACACCAGCGGAATCCCGCGCTGGTCGCACAGCTCGATGAAGTGCGCGCCCTTCTGGGCCGACTCGGAGAACAGGATGCCGTTGTTGGCGATGATCCCGACCGGATGGCCGTGGACCCGGGCGAAGCCGGTGACCAGGGTCTGCCCGAACTCCGCCTTGAACTCGGCGAACCGTGAGCCGTCGACCACGCGCGCGATGATCTCGCGGACGTCGTAGGGGGTGCGCGGGTCGACCGGCACCGCGCCGTAGAGCCCGTACGGATCCACCGTCGGCTCGACGGCCGGCCGCACCTCCCAGGGCAGGGGCCCGCGCGCGGGGAGCGTGGCGACGATGCCGCGGACGATCCGCAGCGCGTGCGCGTCGTTCTCCGCGAGGTGGTCGGTGACGCCGGACACACGCGCGTGGACCTCGCCGCCGCCCAGTTCCTCCGCGCTGACGACCTCGCCGGTGGCGGCCTTCACCAGCGGCGGGCCGCCCAGGAAGATGGTCCCCTGGCCGCGGACGATCACGGCCTCGTCGCTCATCGCCGGGACGTAGGCGCCGCCCGCGGTGCAGGACCCGAGGACGGCCGCGATCTGCGGGATGCCGGCGCCCGACATGCGTGCCTGGTTGTAGAAGATCCGGCCGAAGTGCTCGCGGTCCGGGAACACCTCGTCCTGCATCGGCAGGAAGGCACCGCCGGAATCGACGAGGTAGAGGCACGGGAGCCGGTTCTCCAGGGCGATCTCCTGGGCCCGCAGGTGCTTCTTCACCGTCATCGGGTAGTACGTACCGCCCTTGACGGTGGCGTCGTTGGCGACGATCACGCAGTCCCGGCCGCTGACCCGGCCGATCCCGGCGATCACCCCGGCCGCCGGGGCCTGCCCGTCGTACATCCCGTCTGCCGCGAGCGGGGCCAGCTCCAGGAACGGCGACCCGGGGTCCAGCAGCGTGTCCACCCGGTCCCGCGGCAGCAGCTTGCCGCGCGCGGTGTGCCGGGCGCGGGCCCGCTCGCCGCCGCCGAGCCGGGCCGCGGCCAGCTTGCCGCGCAGCTCCTCGGCGAGCGCGCGGTGCGCCTCCTCGTTGGCCCGCCAGGCCGCCGACGCGGGGTCTTCCCCGACGCTCGACAGGACGCGCGCGGGGGGACCCCCATCGCTCGTCAGCTCCGGTGCCTCCAGCATCCTGCGGTCCCCTCACCCAGTGGCGACTGTTAATGAGCGTTAACCATTTCTCTCAGGTTAACGAGCGCTAACCCCGCTGTCTAGAATTGCACCCATGGTCACCAGAATCGGCGCCCCGGGCCGCCGCGAGCAGATCCTCAAGGAGGCCGCCCGGCTGTTCGCCGAGCGCGGCTTCCACGGCGTCGGTGTCGACGAGATAGGGGCCGCGGTCGGCATCAGCGGCCCCGGTCTCTACCGGCACTTCGCGGGCAAGGACGCGATGCTCGCGGAGCTGCTGGTCGGGATCAGCGGGCAGCTGCTGACCGGGGCGAAGCGGCGCCTGGCGGAGACCGACGGGACGGCCGACCCCATGGCGGTCCTCGACTCCCTCATCGAGGGCCATATCGACTTCGCCCTCGACGACCGTCCCCTGATCACCCTGCACGACCGTGAGCTGGACCGCCTCCGGGACAGCGACCGCAAACTGGTGCGCCAGCTCCAGCGGCAGTACGTGGAGCTGTGGGTCGAGGTGCTGTGCGAGGCGTATCCGCGGCTGGCCGAGTCGGCCGCGCGTTCCGCGGTGCACTCGGTCTTCGGCCTGCTGAACTCGACCCCGCACCTGGGCCGACCGGGTTCCCTGCCGGGCCGCGCGACGACGGCGGCCCTGCTGCACCGCATGGCCCGGGGGGCGTTCGCGGCGGCGGGGGCGGCCAGGGCGGCGGGGGTGGACTGAGCGGGGTCGGTGCGGACCGGCTGGGGTGGGTGTGGGTCGGGCGGGCCGCGATGTCGGCCGGACCGGCGGCGCCCGGCGCCCGGCGGGGGAGCGGTGGCCCGGCGCGGGAGTGGTGGTCGGGCGTGATGAGGGTTACCCCGGGAACGCCCTGGACGGGTTCCGCACTCGCCGGTACCGTGACTTCTGAGCAAGCGCTTAGATGTGCCGAGGTCCGTGGAGGTGGCGCGTGCGCCGTACGGTGTTCAACGAGGATCACGAGGCGTTCCGGGAGACCCTTCGCGCCTTCATCGAGGCCGAGGTCGTGCCGGTGTACGACGAGTGGTTCGCCGCCGGCCAGGCACCGCGCGAGTTCTACTACAAGCTCGCCGAACTGGGCCTCTTCGGTATCAACGTCCCGGAGGAGTTCGGCGGCGCCGGCTTCGAGACGCACAAGTTCGAGGCGGTCCAGTACGAGGAGACGGCCCGCGCGGGCGTGAACTTCGGCGGCTCCGGTGTGCATGTGCTGCTCGCCCTGCCGTACCTCAAGATGCTCGCCACCGACGAACAGAAGAAGCGCTACCTCCCGAAGTTCGTCTCCGCCGAGGAGATGTGGGCCATCGCGATGACCGAGCCGGGCACCGGCTCCGACCTCGCGGGCATGAAGACCACCGCCAGGCTCGCCGAGGACGGCACGCACTACGTCCTCAACGGCGCCAAGACCTTCATCACCGGCGGCGTCCACGCCGACCGTGTCATCGTCTGCGCCCGCACCGCCGCACCCAGCGCCGATGACCGCCGCTTCGGTATCTCCCTCTTCGCCGTCGACACCAAGTCCGAGGGGTACGCCATAGGCCGCAAGCTGGACAAGCTGGGCCTGAAGACCTCCGACACCGCCGAGCTGGCGTTCGTCGACGTCAAGGTTCCGGTCGGGGATCTGCTCGGCGAGGAGAACAAGGGCTTTCACTACCTGGGCGCCAACCTGCCCTCCGAGCGCTGGGGCATCGCCTTCGGCGCCTACGCGCAGGCCAAGGCCGCCGTCCGGTTCGCCAAGAGTTACGTCCAGGAGCGCACCGTCTTCGGCAAGCCGGTCGCCCACTTCCAGAACACCAAGTTCGAGCTGGCCGCCTGCCAGGCCGAGGTGGACGCCGCCGAGGCGGTCGCCGACCGCGCCCTTCAGGCCCTGGACGCGGGTGAGCTGACCCCGGCCGAGGCCGCGAGCGCCAAGCTGTTCTGCACCGAGGTCGCGCACCGCGTCATCGACCGCTGCCTCCAGTTGCACGGCGGCTACGGCTATATGAACGAGTACCCGATCGCCCGCCTCTACGCGGACAACCGCGTCAACCGCATCTACGGCGGCACCAGCGAGATCATGAAGACGATCATTGCCAAGGACATGGGCCTGTAAAGGACATGAGCCTTTAAGGGACCGGCAGGTCCACGAAATGAGCGCCGACTACAACCTGGCTCATGAGTAAGGAACTTCGGTGCCTGCCCGATCCGCCCGATCCGCTCGGTCTGCCTGGTCCGCTCGACCTGGAGTGGACCGAGCAGGGCATTCCCTGAACTTCGGCGGCAGTGCGGTCTTTCAAACCCCCGGCTGTGAGGCCCGCGTCGGTGTCAAAGGTTTTGATGTCCTGCCCGAGGTGCCGATCCCATAGGGCCGGACTAGGCTGAGTGACGAGCCGCAAAACGGGGCACGCCCCGTGCCGTTGAAGTTCCCGAGACGAGGAACTCCGGTCGTTGATCTCGCCCACGCGTATCGCGTGGTCCGACCCGGCGGCATCGGTGCCGAGACGTGCTCTTCATATCTGAGCGGTGAAGCCAGAGACCGCGCCGCACCTGCTTTCCTCTGCGGCTGCGGCCATCCACTCGCCCGCCCCCTGTCGAGAGGCGCGCGAGAACGATGGAAGGAAAGGCAATCCCATGCGAGCACAGCGCGCGAGGCGTCTCCTCGCGGTGTCCGCTGCCGGCATCCTGATGGCCGGTGGGGCCGCGATCGGCGCAGCAAACACCGCTTCGGCGGCCACGTCGCACGTCGACTCCGGTTACTCCAGCGGATTCCACAGCAACGACGGTGGCGGCGGCCATGGTGGTGGCGGTCACGGCGGTGGCGGTCACGGTGGCGGCGGCCATGGTGGTGGCGGTCACGGTGGCGGCGGCCATGGTGGTGGCGGTCACGGTGGTGGCGGTCACGGTGGCGGCGGTCACGGTGGTGGCGGTCACGGTGGTGGCGGCCATGGTGGCGGCGGCCATGGTGGTGGCGGTCACGGTGGCGGCGGCCATGGTGGCGGCGGTCACGGTGGCGGCGGCGGTCACGGTGGTGGCGGCGGCGGACACTGACCGATCACGGAAACAGAGCGCGATGTGCGGCTCCCTCGCCGGGGCCGCACATCGCGGCGTCTGGAGTCAGGCGTCCGAAGTCGGTTGAAGTGACGTCCGTCGGTCCGTCAGTCCCCTTGGGCCAGGCCCGCTTCCGCCAGCAGATAGGCCGTCATCGGGTCGTAGTAGCGCGGGCTGAGGACGTGGTCGTCGAGCGGCACCGCCACCTGGAGCGTGCCCTCCGACTCGGCGAGGAACAGCGCCGGGTCGTTGCAGTCGGCGTACCCGACGGAGTCGAGGCCGTGCTGCGCGGCGTAACCGGCCCAGCCGTGGTCGGCGACGACCAGATCGGGCAGCGGGCGGCCCGCGCGCTCAAGTCCCGTCAGAATGGCCCGCATCGGCTCACCGGAGTGGGTGTGCCACAGGGTGGCGGTGTGCTCCAGGACGGCCACGTCCGCGAACTGCATGACGTACCCCTCGTCCGTCTGCAGCCCGTCCGGGATGACCACGACCTCGCAGCCGGCGGCGCGCAGCGCGGCGGCCGTGGCCCGGTGCACGTCGAGCAGACCGCCGGGGTGGCCGGTGGCGAACAGCACCCGCTGCCCTCCGTCGGCCGCCTTGCGCAGCCGCAGGGCCAGCCGGTCCAGGGCGTCGACCGTCAGCCCGGGGTCGATGGTGTCCTGTCCGTACCGGTACTCGGGGTCGTCGTTGACGCCGACCCGCTCCGCCATCACCGCGAGCACGTCCTGCTCGTCCTGCCAGCGGTCCCCGAGCTCCAGCCCGAGCCAGTAACCGCGGTCGCCGTTGGCCAGCTTGCGGTAGTGGGAGAGGTTGTTCTCGCGGGGGGTGGCGACATCGCCCGCGATACGGGTGCTCACTAGGTGGTCGAGTAGCTCGGCGCGGCTGGGTGTCCCGGGTATCGGCATGCCTCCCATTGTGGGGCAGCGGGCGGTGCGATTCCCCTGGCGTATCGCACCCTGGGACGCGGGCCACTCACTGGTGTCGCAGCGCGAACCACAGCTCCATGCGGACATCGGGATCGTCGAGATCCGCGCCGAGCAGCGCCGCGCACCGGCCGATCCGCTGCCGCACGGTGTTGCGGTGCACGGCCAGCGCGACCGCGGTACGGTCCCAACTGCCGTGCTGGGAAAGCCAGGTGCGCAGGGTGTCGGCGAGGGCGGGCCGGCCGGCGAGTGGCGCGAGCAGCGCGCGGGCGAACCCCTCCGCCTCGTCCGCCGGGACCAGCCCGTCCAGTCCGGGCCGGCCGCCGTGGCGGACCAGCGCGGTACGGGCGATGCGGGCGCGGGTCAGGGCGCGGGCCGCCTGGGCGTCGGCGGACGGCCACTCGTGCGGGGCGGCCGGGGCGCTGACGCCGAGGGTCCAGCCGGGTTGCGGTGCGGGTTCGCGGTCGGCGGGCACCAGCACCCGTACGACGTCACGGTCGACGTCGACCAGCGCCGAGCCCAGTGCCGCGCCCAACGCGGAGCCGGCGACCGCGTCCGGCACCTGGGCCTGCGGGCGGGCGTGCACGACGACCCACCGCCCGTCGCCGAGCAGCGGTGCCACGTCGTCCGGCGCCGCGCCGAGCAGCAGCCGGACCAGCGCCGAGGAGCGCGCCGCCCCGGCACCGCTGTGATGCTCCCCGGTGAGCAGCGACAACAGGACGGCGGCCACGGAGGAGATGGTGTGATCGCCGGTCTCCCGCCGCGGCACCGCCACCCCGAGCACGAACCCCTGCCCGTTGCCCAGAGCGTAGGCGGCGAGATGCGTACCACCCAGCGCATCGGTCGCGGAGGAGGGCCCGGACCGGGCGGCCGGTCCGGGCCGCACGGGAGTGGGCGGCGCGGGGGTGGACCCCACGGGGGTGGGCGGCGCGGCCGGTCCGGTACGGCCGGCGGTGGGGCCGGAGCCGGCGGTGGGCGGGTAGGTGCGGCTACCGGAGTTCGCGCGGCTACCGGAGTGGGCGCGGCCCGGGTCCGCGGCCTGAGCGGGGGTGTCCGAAGAATCCGCCCGCGTCGCGGGCGCCTGGCCGGTGGGCGCCGGGCCCATGGATGCCGGGCCGGTGGCGTCCAGGCCTATGGGTGCCCGCCCTGTGGGTGTCGGGTCCATGGGTGTCGGGTCCATGGGGTCCGGGTCCGGGTGGCTCGGCCCGGTTGTCCGGGACCTAGGGGCCGGGGTTCGGTGCGGCGGGACCGGGGCGGGGCGGGGACTGTCCGTGACGGGCCGTACCACCCGGGTCAGCTGGTCCAGGGCCGTGCGTACGTCGTCGTCGGGGGCCCGGCCCGCGGCGGCGATCTCCGTGCCGTCGGGTCCGTACAGGGCCGCCCGGCCGCCCAGCCGCTGGGCCAGCTGGCGCAGCACCGCGGGCACCGGGTCGGGGCGGGACGCGGCGGACGCGAGGCCCTGCTGGGCCTCCGTGACCCGGCGCAGCTCGGCCAGCCGGGCCTGGGCCACCAGCTGCCAGACCGCCTGGGCCACGCCCGCGAACGGCGTCAGCGGCGGGACCTCCACGAGCGGCAGTCGGTGCGCCTCGCAGGCCGCGACCAGGGCCCGCGGGACCGTGTCGTGCACCGGGGCGACACCGAAGCCGAGCGCCGCGCCGCCCGCCGCCACGATCCGGGCGACGTAGTCGTCGAAGTAGCCGTCGAAAGCGTCGCCGGAGCCGACGTCGAAAGCGTCGCCGGAACTGTCCCCCGGTCTCGGCTTCGCTCGGCCGGGGGCACCCCCGTCCGAGCCCGCCGCCTCCGGGAAGTGCACGCCCGCGGTCAGCAGCAGCTCGCCGCCCAGCAGATACGGGTAGGGGTCCGACATCTCCGAGGTCTGCGCCCAGTGGATGACCACCCCGGGCCCCGACGGGCCCGCGATCTGCCGCAGGGCCAGGTCCTCCCGGGCCAGCAGCGCCGACAGCGGAACCGGTGGGGTGGGCGGGACGGCCGGCGCGGACGTGTCCGGCATCATCGTGTGCGTTCCCTCCATCCCCACTCGCTCGAATGGATGAAACGTACACTTCGCAGTCGCTTTCCGGCCACCTAGTGTCAGTCCGGACCGGCAGCCGCGGGTACGGGCGTTTGTCCCCGTGATCCGCTGTCGGCGTCCCCGCTCCCGGAAATCCCCTTCCGGGACACCCACGAGTCTTAGCACGACACGCCACCGACCGTGCGCGAAGGAGGGCCCCACATGGCCGTCGACTACACCGTGATCGTCGTCTATCTCGCCGGCATGCTGGCCATGGGCTGGTGGGGCATGCGCCGCGCCAAGTCGAAGAGCGAATTCCTGGTGGCCGGCCGCCGCCTCGGACCCGCGATGTACTCCGGCACCATGGCGGCGATCGTCCTCGGCGGCGCCTCCACCATCGGCGGTGTGGGCCTCGGCTACCAGTACGGCCTGTCCGGCGCCTGGATGGTCTTCGCCATCGGCCTCGGCCTGCTCGCGCTGAGCGTCTTCTTCTCCGCCCGCATCGCCCGCCTGAAGGTCTACACCGTCTCCGAGATGCTGGACCTGCGCTACGGCGGCCGGGCGGGCCTCATCTCCGGCCTGGTGATGTGGGCGTACACCCTGATGCTCGTGGTGACCTCGACCATCGCCTACGCCACGATCTTCGACGTCCTCTTCGACCTCAACCGCACCGTCGCGATCGTCCTCGGCGGCTCGATCGTCATCGCGTACTCCACGCTCGGCGGCATGTGGTCCATCACACTGACGGACATGGTGCAGTTCGTCGTGAAGACATTCGGCGTGCTGCTGCTCCTGCTGCCCATCGCCGTCGTCAAGGCGGGCGGCTTCTCCGAGATGAAGGCCAAGCTGCCCACCGACTACTTCGACCCGCTGGGCATCGGCGGCGAGACGATCTTCACCTACGTCCTGATCTACACCTTCGGCATGCTCATCGGTCAGGACATCTGGCAGCGCGTCTTCACCGCCCGCAACGACCGGACCGCCAAGTGGGGCGGCACCGTCGCGGGCACCTACTGTCTCGTCTACGCCCTCGCGGGCGCCGTCATCGGCACGGCGGCCAAGGTGCTCTATCCCAAGCTGGGCAGCCCGGACGACGCGTTCGCGACGATCGTCAAGGACGAACTCCCGATCGGTGTGCGCGGGCTGGTGCTGGCCGCCGCCCTGGCCGCCGTGATGTCCACCTCGTCCGGCGCGCTGATCGCCTGCGCCACCGTCGCCAACAACGACATCTGGTCCCGGCTGCGCGGCGTGGTGCGCCCGCACTCGGAATCAGCGGAATCAGCGGAAGTACACGACGAGGTCAAGGGCAACCGTGCGTTCATCCTGATCATGGGCGTCGCCTCGATCGCCACGGCCATCGCGCTCAACGACGTCGTCCAGGCCCTGACCGTCGCCTACAACCTGCTCGTCGGCGGGCTGCTCGTCCCGATCCTCGGCGGGCTGCTGTGGAAGCGCGGCACCGCCCAGGGCGCCCTAGCCTCGGTGATCGTCGGCGGCCTCGCCGTCATCGGTCTGATGGCCTCCTTCGGCATCCTCGCCAACGAACCCGTCTACTACGGCCTGTTGTCCTCCCTGGTCGCCTACGTCGTCGTCTCCCTGCTGACGCGGCCGACCGACGCCGCCGTCCTCGCCGCGTGGCGTGAGCGCCTCGCCGGACGGTCCCCCGAACTCTCCTCCGAACTCGCGTCCGAACGCGCCTCCGAACCCGTCCCGGCCCACCAGTAGAACCACCAGTAGAGCCACCGGGAAAGCCCGGGAAAGCCGGGAAAGCCCGAGAAATCCCGGGAAGCCCGGGACGGTCAGGGAAAGCAGTACATGCGCGAAGAAGCGCAGGAAAGAAGGCATTTCACCATGAGCGGCAGCGAAACGCCCCGCGGTCCCGTCGACTCCTCCCGCGTCCCGCGGTACGCCGGCCCCGCGACCTTCGCCCGGCTGCCCCGCCTCGACGAGGTCGGCACCGCCGACGTCGCCGTCGTCGGCGTGCCGTTCGACACCGGCGTCTCGTACCGGCCGGGTGCCCGCTTCGGCGGCAACGCCATCCGTGAGGCGTCCCGGCTGCTGCGCCCCTACAACCCGGCGCAGGACGCCTCCCCCTTCGCGCTCGCCCAGGTCGCGGACGCCGGCGACATCGCCGTGAACCCGTTCCACATCAACGAGGCCGTGGAGACCGTCGAGGCGGCGGCCGACGATCTGCTCGGCACCGGCGCGCGGCTGATGACCCTCGGCGGCGACCACACCATCGCGCTGCCCCTGCTGCGCGCGGTCGCGAAGAAGCACGGCCCGGTGGCGCTGCTCCACTTCGACGCCCACCTCGACACCTGGGACACCTATTTCGGCGCCGAGTACACGCACGGCACCCCGTTCCGCCGCGCGGTCGAGGAGGGCATCCTCGACACCTCCGCCCTCTCCCACGTCGGCACCCGCGGCCCGCTCTACGGCAAGCAGGACCTCAGCGACGACGAGAAGCTGGGCTTCGGCATCGTCACCTCCGCCGACGTCTACCGGCGCGGCGCCGACGAGATCGCCGACCAGCTGCGCCAGCGCATCGGCGCCCGGCCGCTGTACATCTCCATCGACATCGACTGCCTCGACCCGGCGCACGCGCCCGGCACCGGCACCCCCGAGGCGGGTGGCATGACCTCCCGCGAGCTGCTGGAGATCCTGCGCGGCCTGGCGTCCTGCAACCTGGTGTCGGCGGATGTCGTCGAGGTGGCGCCCGCGTACGACCACGCCGAGATCACTGCTGTGGCCGCCTCCCACACGGCATACGAGCTGACCACCCTGATGACCCGCCGGATCGCGGCGGACCGCACCGCGTAACTTCCCCCGCCCGCCCCCTTGTTAGGAGACCGAGCCCCAGTGACGCACGACCACGGCCTGGTACTGCGCCCGACGCCCGCGCAGACGGCGGCCGCCCTCGCCCCTCCGCCCGGCCGCAACGGCGGAGACCTGGTCGTGGAGACCCTGGCCGGGCTGGGCGCGACGACCGTCTTCGGCCTGCCCGGCCAGCATGCCCTCGGCATGTTCGACGCGCTGCGCCGCTCGGACCTTCGCTATGTGGGGCTGCGGGTGGAGAACAACGCCGCCTTCGCGGCGGACGCGTACGGCCGGATCACCGGCGAGGCCGCGCCGCTGCTGCTGTCGACGGGGCCGGGCGCGCTGACCTCGCTGGCCGCGCTCCAAGAGGCGGCGGCGGCCTCCGCCCCCGTCCTCGCCATCAGCAGCCAGATCCCGACGGCCGGGCTGGGCGGCGGCCGGCACGGCTATCTGCATGAACTCCCCGACCAGGCGGCCTCGTTCCGGGGCGTGGTGAAGTCGGTCCACACCGTCCGCGCCCCGTCCCAGATCCCGTCCGCCGTCGCCGCCGCCTGGAAGTCGGCGCTGACCGCCCCGCACGGCCCGGTGTGGGTGGAGATCCCGCAGGACGTGCTGCTGGCGGAGACGGCCCTGCCGGTGGTGACCGCGCTGGACGCCACCCCGGACGAGCTGCCCCCGCGCCCCGAACTGACCGCCCTGGCCGCCGACCTGCTCTCGCGCGCCGCCCGCCCGGCGATCATCGCCGGCGGGGGAGTGGTCCGGGCGGACGCCGCCGGCAAGCTGCTGCGGCTGGCCGAGCGCCTCGCCGCCCCGGTCGTGACGACCTTCGGCGGCAAGGGCGCGTTCCCGTGGGAGCATCCGCTCTCCCTCCGGTCCTGGCTGGAGGACCGGCACACGACCGACTTCCTGGAGGACGCGGACGTCCTGCTGGTGGTCGGCTCGGGCCTTGGTGAACTGTCCTCCAACTACCACACGTTCACCCCGCGCGGCCGGGTGATCCAGATCGAGGCCGACCTCGGCAAGCTGGAGTCCAACCACCCCGCCCTGGGCATCCACGCGGACGCCCGGCCGGCCCTACAGGCGCTGCTGGAGACGGTGACGGAGCGCACCGACCCCTCGGCGCCGCGGCGGGTGCGCACCCTGCTCACCAAGGTCGCCGACCGCATCGCCGCCCAGGAACTCACCCTGGAACAGGACGTGTTGGCCGCGGTCCGGCGCGCCCTGCCGGACGGTGCCCCGTCCTTCTGGGACATGACGATCCTGGCCTACTGGGCCTGGTCGGCCTTCGACGCCCAGGCCCCGAACGCCATGCACTCGGCGCAGGGCGCCGGCGGCCTCGGCTATGGCTTTCCGGCGGCGCTCGGTGCGGCCGTCGCCGACCCCGGCCGCCCGGTGCTGGCGGTGTCGGGGGACGGCGGGGCGCTCTATTCGATCGCCGAGTTGGCGACGGCCCGCCAGTACGGTCTGAATGTCACCTGGCTGATCGTCGACGACGGCGGTTACGGCATCCTGCGCGAGTACATGACCGATGCGTTCGGTCAGGCCACGGCGACGGAGCTGGCCCGCCCCGACTATGTGGCGCTGGCCGGGTCCTTCGGGATCCCCGGGGTGCGCAGCAGCCCCGAGACCCTGGAGGCGGACCTGGCGCGAGCGCTCACGTCACCAGGACCGTCGGTGGTCGTGCTCCCCGCGGTACTGCGGATGTTCGCGCCGACGCACCTGAGTACGAGCTGATCACCCGTTACTTACGAGGTGCCTTGCTGGTCGGGCCTGATGAAAGCGTGAGAACTCCCATCATCACAGGCATCAGGCGCCTCTTCTCATTTCCCTCACTCACAGCCCGGCCAGCACGAGGTGGATCGACGCTCAGCAGACTTCGCCCTTGGCCGTCATTTCACGGAAGGAGTGACTGATCCGCTGGTCGTCCCCGCATCACCATCAAAGGTCAAGATCCCGTGTATACGGCGCAGAGGACCGGAATTCACCTCTCGATTCGAAAAGACATCGAGGAGTTCGTATCCAGCGACCAGAACTACCTCATTCCCTTCATATGACTCCAGGTTAATTACTGCGGCCTCAAGCAGACCAACCTCGCTGACAAGCAAGGGGATGTTATCACCATCTTTTGTCAAGGCCAATCCAGCTCGCGCATACAGTGATGGTATGAGCGTGACTCCGCTGGCGCGGGCGATCGTCTCGTCGTCGGAATCGCTCAACTCGGCGATTTTAGTATGGGCATGCTCAAGAACTCCTACAAGGTCAATCAATTCTCGAATGGTAATCTGGATAGCATCCGAGGCTGCTGAAAAAGTCGAGGGTGGTTGAGGTTCATTACGCTGACGTCGGCGTATCAAAAGGTGCTCCCGGAAGGGCCTGCGGCGGGGCTCTGAATTCCCCTTGGTACCCCCGGCTTGTCGCAGGACAGTTGACGGGACAGGACTGCGTCCAAGTAATAACGGATCGCCTTAAGGATCGCCCCTGAAAGACTCGGAGATCCACGACGAAATCGGCTAGCACCTTCAAATTCACGTTTCAGTGCACCTCGGGTTGCCGACCGATACCTGAAGTGTAGCGAAATCCCTTTCCTTGTCGACTCAATCAGTCATTCTTTGCGTCAACCTGCTCTATTTTTACTATGGGTAGAGGCTTGTGCATCTTTAACGTGGCCATCTGCATTGCGAGGTATGAGCTGAGGGTGCTCGGCCCCATCTCGGCTCGGTTGGCTGCCTTTGGCCCCATGTCCCGGGTTTCTGAGCGGGTTCCGAATCAGGTGGAAACCCTCGACGATGAGAAAAGAGCAACAGAAAACCGCCGTCGGGCTATACGCCTGCCGGCGGTTTCTTTTTGGCTCAGGGGTAACCGCTATTTGCGGATCTGCTCCGCTTTGCGTCGACGCCGCCGCTCGCCGAAGGCGGTCAGAGTGAAAACCGCTCCGATCGCGATGGCGAACGGTATGGCCTCGAGGGCATCTCCGGTCGCCAGGATTTCTACGAGATAGAACAGCGCCCCGAAGATCAATCCAGTGTAGATCGGATGCTTAGATGCCCATCTGCGTGTGTGTACGCGCGGGTCTGAGACCATCCCGTTCCTATCCGTCAGTAGTTGGGCCATCTGTGTGTGTACCCGCCGTGACCACCGCGCCACCATGTGCGGAAGCTCCTGATGCCGCCGCGGACGCCGTTGTAGTATTTCCTGCCGTTTCCGGCGCTGTAGCCGATCAGTCCGTCCCGGGCTCCACGCCAGGTGCTCGCCCAGTAACCACCAATGTGGCGCTTGCGCTTCTTGGTGCCGTATCGGTACGAGACCCAGCCGGTGATAGCGCCTGCACCTGCCGCGCACGCTGGTGCTCCCCATCCTTCCGTGACGAACGAGCAGCCAAAGGCCAGGCCGTACGACACCCACGTTTGATGATGCGCCACGAAACGGCCGACCCGTCGGGTCCAGCGCCGCCAGTGCCACCACCGCCCGTCGAGGTCATAGTGGTTAATGGGGTCGCCATTGCAGTAGTCGTAGGCGTTGGCACTGCCGCCGGGGACGGGATCGACGGACAGGAAGCGTCCGGTGGTCGGGTCGTAGAGGCGTACGCCCATGAGGGTCACGCCGTTGGGTGTTTCGGTGGAGCGTTGCTTGCCGCCGAGCCAGCCGTAGCGCGTGGGGTCGGTGCCGGGTAGCAGGTTGCCGTACTCATCGTAGGTGTTGACCACCGGGGTGGTGTTGTCCACGAGCGGGATCTGGGTGGCGATGTCGCCGTGCAGGTTGGCGAGTTGCAGAACGACGTCACCGGTCGCGCTGGTGGTGGCGATCAGGCTGCCGGTCAGGTCCTCCAGGCTTCGGCTGATGGTGTCGTTGCCCTCGTCCGTCCAGTCCGCGCTGTCGCCGTCGCCACCGTAGTGATTGGTCTTGGTGGTGTCCGTTGCCCAGGTGCCGTCCTCTGCCTGCTTCTCTGTCGTCCAGGAGGCGAGACGCCCGGCCGCGTCCAGGTTCCAGGTCGTGCGCTTGGAGTTCGCGGTGATCTGGCGTACAAGGTCGTTGGCGTAGTAGGCGTTCTGGGCTCCGCCGGCCTGTGCGGTGGTGCGGCCGAAGGCGTCGTAGACGGTGCCTGCGGCGGTCAGCCGGTCGGCGCTGTCGTAGTTGTAGTTGACCGTGTTGGTGGTGGGATCGCCTCCGTCGACGTCATCGACCGTGGTGGTCAGGGAGGTGCGGTTGGTGTTGTCGTCGAAGGCGTACGCGCGGTGGGTGGTGACGCCGACCTCGGAGTCGTCCACCTTGGTCAGGCGGCCGGCCGCGTCGTAGGTGTACTCCTGGTAAGCCCCGCCGCCCGTGTAGGTGGTGCGGCTGACGACCTGGCCGTGAATGGACTCGCTGGTGGACTCACCCTGGACGGTCCAGCCCGACTCCCAGTGCCAGTAGCGGGAGGTCTCAGCCCCGTTGGGGTCGAAGTCGAACTCGACGTCCATGTTCCACGGCAACACCTCCTTGTAGAGGCGGCCGTCGGAGTCATAGGAGCCGGTGACGTCGCCGATGGTGCCCATCACCGAGTCGTGGACCCGCGTGGGCAGGCCGGCGGGGTTGTCGTAGTCGTAGGTGATGGTGGACGGGGCCGAGTCGGTGACTCTGATCTTGCGGTCACGGTTGTCGTACTCGGTACGCGTGACGTTGCCCGCGCCGTCGTCGTAGGCGATCTCCCGCCCGAGCAGGTCGGTGGTGCGGGTGATGGTGGCCGTGCCGTTGGTGACGGTCGCCACGTCGCCGCTTGCCGAGTCATAGGTGGTGGTCTGGGCCGGAACTGCCGCACCGACACCGCCCGTGACCTGGGTCTGCTTCAAGCGGCCTGCGGCATCGTAGGTGTTGGTCGTGGTGCGGGTGACGCTGTTGGCCGTCTCGGTCACCTTGGCCGGGTTGCCCCAGCGGTCGTACTCCGTGGTCTTGACCGGCAGTTCGGTCGGGTTGGAACCGCCCCCGGTGATCGCAGCGGCCGGACCCGTGGAGCAGACGAGGTCCGCCCATTCCGGGCGCCCGGCACACGAGCCGGTTCCGGTGGCTGACCAGTAGCTGGTTACTGTGGCCCCTGCGTCGGCTCCGGTGGACTTCGGCAGCGTGGTTTTGATGACTCGGCCCTGGGCGTCGTAGCTGGTGGTCTTGGTCAGCTTCAGCCCGTTCGGGTCGGTCGTCACGCTGGTGGGCAGGCCCTTGGCCCAGTCGTAGGCGGTGGCCGTGGTACGCACGTCACCATCCGTCGGATAGCCGTCGATGGTGGCGCCCACCTTGGTGGTGGTGACCTGGTCGCTCACCGTGGCAGTGCCGTCGGTGGGCCGCCCTTCGTCGTAGGTGTTGACGGTGTGCTCGCGTGCGGCAACCTGGACTCCGGCCGGGAGGTCGGGGCTGTCGGCGTCGCCGGTGAGGGCGTGCGTGAGGGTCACCAGATGCAGGGGCCCGAAATCCTCCAATTGCCGCTTGCCGTCGGCCGAGTAGACCGAGACGGCGCCCAGCAGGCGGGCTCGCTCGGCCGAGGAGGCGGCCAGGATGCCGAGTTGGCTCTGGGTGTTGACCTGGTAGTCCGCGCTGCCCAGGGCCAGTTCGCGGTTGGTGGCGGTCAGTTCGAAGACGGTGTTGCCGAACCGGTCGTACTGCTTGGTGGTCAGGTGCCGGCCGGGCAGGCCGGTGTTGACCTCGCGTCCGGAGGCGTTGGTGTAGGTGATGGACGCCTTGTCGTAATCACCTGCGCCCAGGTCGCTTCCGGTGTGGGAGAGGGGAACCTGGTCGGCGGGGAAGACTGCGGTGGCGTCCGTGGGAGCGTCGGTCTGGCCCCACGTCGCCGCGTCGCCGGGCGCGACTTGGTTGGGGCCCTTGTCGCCGGACAGCGGCACGTCGTAGACGACGGACGCGATGGCCTTGCCGCCGTCCTGTGTGTCCTTCGTGCCCGCCGTCAGGGTCGGGCGGGAAGCCGACAGCAGCATGCCGTCGCCGGCCACCGCACTGCTGCCTGCCTTGCCGTACTCGAAGGTCCACGGCAGTTCACCCGGCGGGGTCAGCGCGGTCACGCGGCCGGCGGACTCGTAGCCGTAGGCGGTCTTCAGGGCCGGGGAGATGCGCGGGTCCCACTGCTCGCGCAGGCGGCCCTGGTCGTCATAGGAGTACTGCGAAATGGCCGTGGCCGTCGCGGCCGAGGCGCCGGGGTCGGTGGCCCACAGGCGGATCTGCTTGACCTGCCCGCTGTAGTCGCCGAACGCACTGGACGTGGCGGTGGTGGAGGTCGCGTAGACGTACTCCAGCGTCCGGCAGCCCTTGGTCGACGGCGTGGCCGCACACGTGTCGGCCGACATGGCCGAGGTGGGCGCGATCACGTACTTGGGCCGGGCCAGCGTCTTGCCGTCCACCGTGGTCTTCTCCGAGATCACCGTGGTGGTGGACTTGTCCGTGGGCAGGAAGGTGGTGGACAGCTGCCAGGTGGTGGCGGTGGAGTCGACCTTGCTGAACAGCGAGGTGGTGCCGTCAGTGTCCTTCAGCGTGAAGGAACTCGTCAGGCTGCCGGTCAGTGTCAGATCTTCGGCACCGGTTTCCGGCTTCCAGCCGCCGTCCTTGGCAGCGGTGAACCCGGTCTCGTCGCCGTCCACGTCCACGACCGCCACGGAAGTGGCCGAGGTCTTGCGCACGTAGGCCCAGTTGCTGTCGGAGATGTCAGCAGTGGTGCCCGCGGTCCACTGCGGCCCGAAAATCGCGGCCTGGCCCTCCTGCTGGGCGCCGTTGGACGGGCGCCGGGAGGAGAAAGAGCGCGTGACCGTCAGGTCGAAGGCCGAGGCGTCGGTGGCGGACAAGCCGAAGTCGCCGGTGAGCGTGTTCACGGTGCCGGGCCCGACATCTTCGCTGGGCGCCTGGCCGGCGTTACGGTCCACCGTGATGGTGGTGGCCGGCGAGGCGTCGGTGGTGGTGCCGTCGGTGAACACCGCGCGGACGTCGACCGGGCCGTCTTCGCTGAGGGTGTCGGTGACGTTCCAGGTCAGTGCCTCGGCGTTGCCGCTGGTGACGGTCGCCGGCCAGGCTGTGAGGGTCGAGCCGTCGGCCTTGCGGCGGACGTCCGTTGCGGGGATGTCCTGCCAGGTGTCGGTCTCGCCGCGCCGGTACTGGTAGCGCACTCCGGTGTCGCTCGCCTTGCCCTGGCCCGTCAGCTCCGTACGCCGGGCGGGACGGTCCCCGTCGCCGGGAGTGAGCAGCGCGGCGCCGGAACCGGCGTAGAAGGTGTAGCTCGTGGAGGCGGAGACGTTGCCGGCCGCGTCCTTGGTGCGCGCGTTCAGGGTGTGCTTGCCGGCGCGGAAGACCGGCTTGGCGGTGACCGCGGTGCCGGTGGTGGCGACCGGCTGCCAGGTGCCGCCGTCCAGATTCCACTGGACTTCCTTCACATCGCTGGTCGGCGGGGTGAAGGTCAACGTGCCGGTGAAGTTCCCGTTGTCATCCGGCGTCCCTGACCACTGCCCGGCCGGGAAGTCGGTGGAGGACATCTGCGTTGTCGCCGGGGCCGTGGTGTCGACCGTGAGGGTGCGGAAGCCCGACCAGGCGCTGTTCGCTGAGCCGTCCCCGGAACGCGAGCGCCACTTGTAGGTGCCCGGCGGCAGCGCCGTCGGCGTCCAGGTGGCCGTCGCGCCGGAGGCGACGCTGCTGCTGGAGCCGGACTGCAGCGCGGAGGTGCCGTTGGAGGCCCAGACCTCGAAGTCGAGCGTGACCTGCGAGCCGTCGCCGTCCAGCGCCTTCGCCGACAGGGTCGGCGTGGTGTCGTTGGTGGCGCCCTTGTCGGCCGGGGATATCAGGGTCGGCACCCCGGGAATGGAGTTGTAGCTCACCGACAGATACGGCGTGCTGGAGGCGGCGTCGCCCGAGTTGAACCGCTTCCAGCCATACGGATCGGTCTCGTCCGAGGCTTGCAGCCCCAGGTGGTTGGTGCCGTTGCCGTTGGCCGCCCACGACTTGACCAGCGAGGTGACGTCCGCGTTGACCCAGCCGTCGTTGCAGGAGCTGGAGTAGCCCTTGGTCTGTGTGCTGGTGGCGTACTTCGTGCCCCAGGACGGCTGGCTCGTCCAGCGCGTGCTGGTGCTGGCCGCGCCCGTGCTGTACACGTCCCAGCCCTTGGCCGTGCAGGACCAGGAGTGGAACTCGTACAGGTTCAGCTTCGCCGCGGTGATCTGCTTCCCGGTGATGTTCTTCATCGGGAAGGACAGGAAGGAACGGGCTACCTGACTGGAGCCGTTGTTGCCGATCTTCAGCTCGGTCGCGGCCGACTCGTCGGTGGTGTAGCCCTGCTCCACGAAGGTGTCGAAGCTGCTGCCGACGTTGATGGACGGGTCGATGGTGACCGGGAACTGCGTCTTCTCATCCGTCAGGAACTCGGCGTCCGGAGTCAGCGTGATGGTGATGGTGTCGCCGTCCTGTGCGACCTGCACCCCCACCTTCGCCTGATGGGTGTGCTCCCCGGAGCTCTTGTCCGTTTGGGCGTCCCACATCACCGGCGACGGCAAAACCCCTACGGTCTTGCCCTTGTCGTCGGTGAAGGTGACCGACCCGTCCGCGTGGGCCTTCGCGGTCAGTCCCTTGGCCTTCAGGCTGTAGGCCACCTGGCCGTTGGCATCGACGGCGGAGCGATTCTTCAGCTCCAGGAACTGCTCATAGCCCGTGCGCGTGGACTCGATCAGCAGGTCGGTGGCGGGCAGTGCGTCCTTGTACCGGGCGACCGTGTCATCGGCCCCCTCGATCGTGGGCTCCGGCAACGCGCCGTACCAGCCGAGCTGAAGTTGCCGACCCGCACGATCCTCCACCGTGACCAGTGGCACCGGCGTCGCCGCACTCTTCTCACCGGCGACCTTCAGTCCCTTCGGTGCGGCATGCTTGCCGGCGAGGGTCAGCCCGTGGGGATGCCCCTTCGCCCTGACCGATCCGTCACTGGCCTGTTCCAGCGACGGGTCGACGCTGTGCCAGGAGCCGTCGTCGCCCTTGAAGCGGATCGGTCCGGCGTACGCCTTCTCCGTAACCGTTCCGTCCGGGTTCACGTAGGTGGTCGAGGTCTCCGTACGAGCGTCGGTGGCCTCGATGCGGCGGTTCTGGATCTTGGCCTTCAACCGCGCAGCGGCAACGGAGGCCGCAGTAACGGGTCCCAGCTTCTTGGGCTTCTTACCGGAGGCCGTCGCGGTCTTGGTGGGCACTTCCTGCGGCAGAGCGACGGCCTGGCCCGTGGAGTCGATGACCACGGCAGCCTCGACGGCCATCAGCAATGTCAGCGCCGCCGCGAGCGGACGCAGACGACGCAGGGAGGACAGTGGGAGATAGGGCTGCTCGGACCCTGCGGCTCTGTGCCGCGTGGGTCTCTGAAACAGAGATCGCATGTGAAGTCCCCTCCAGCGCAGTTGCCTCTCTGCGCCAGCCGGAGATCTTCACACGTCACTCACACCCTGTCATGACGCCTTCTATGGTCAGAACTTGAACAACTACGCTTCTTGATGTGGCCATATGTCCCCTATTTTCCAAATGTGCCATATATGCTTTACTATCGGCAGTAACGGGCTGAGGTCATACTCGATGAAATAGTCCCCAATTTATCTTCACGCCTTGAGTCAGATTTTACTGATCTCGGTCAGGTGTGCAGGTTGCATTTCAGCCACGAAGGTTGTTTTAGCGCCACTCCACATGTGATTGAGCTGGTCTCGCCTGCCGCGGCGCCCGGCAATCGCCACGCCAGTTGATCCAGCAGCCTCTTGATCATCGCGCCCGATCCCGACGAGTCAGGTCGAGCCGGACCACCGGGACCTAGCGCCTGCCCAGCTCCTCGATGACGACGTCGGCCGTCATGTCGTCGATCAGGCTGTGGCCTGCGAAAGACGCCATTCTCGATCGAGAATGGCGTGCACGACTGAGTCACGCCAGCGGCCGGCCTTGAAGACGTGCTCGCGGATCGTGCCTTCCTCGGTCATTCCTGCCGCAGTCATGGTCTTCGCTGACGCTTCGTTCAGCGGAGAGCGAGCCCCCCAGACGCGGTGAAGATCCAGCCCCTCGAATCCCAGTTCAAGAAGGAGGCATACCGCTTCGAGGCCGTAGCCGACCCCCCAGGCGTCCGGGCGCAGAGCGAAGCCCATCGTGGCTGCGCGCTGCTGGTGGGGATCGGCCGCCAGGCGGCCGAACCCGATCAGTCGGGTCGTGTCTCGCTCGATGATGGCGAGCGCGTACTCCGATCGTGGCGTGTCCGTCGCTGCGGCGATCGAGCGCGCCACGATCTGGCCGACCTGCTCGCGCGTGCGGGGCTCGAAGGAGAGGTGCTCCGTAGCCTCGGGGCTGCCGTAGACAGCGAGTACCGCTTCGACGTCATCGACGGCGAGTTCGCGCAGTTCCAGGCGCGCGCTGGACCGCTGGACCGGGTACATTCTCCCGACTCTACCCGCGCGGCAGGGCCGGCCGGCTGGTGGGGAACGCCTCGATCTCGGCGCGCAGGTCCCGTGCTGCGGCGGAGTTGTGTGCGGGACTGTGCGTGATGGTCTGACGGACACGCAGAGCGGATACGACGATGCCGTTGTTGCGGTGCGAGGCGGGGAGGTCCAGGACGGGGCGGATCGCTTCGGCGGTCCCGTCGACATCGCCGTTGAACAGTCGGATCATCGCCAGGTCGCACTGCGATCCGGCGAGGTCTCCGAAGGCCCAGTTCGGGGATTCCGGATCGCTGAAGCCCAGTACCGCTTGCTCGGCCTGCGCTACGAGCTGGGCGTCGCCGTGGCCGAGCAGCGCCTCGGACTCCACCGCGTAGTACGACTGCTTCTCCTGGGGGTAGGTGAACAGGCCGCCGAGCAGGTCCAGGTCGTCAAGCACGACACGCTCACGCCTGTCGGCTGCCTGCTGGGTGAGGGCGCGCACGCTCTCCTCGTCACCGAGAGCGGCCGCGGCGCGAGCCTGGAGACCCAGGAGCCACAGCCCGACGGTGCCGCGCAGGTTCGCCGCGGTCTCCGCGCCCTTGCTCGCGTAGTGGTAGGCGTCACTTGGCTTGTTGGCCCAGTACGCGATGAGCGACATCAGTCCATCGGTGAGAGCGATGAGTCCGGCGTGCTCGGCGTCTCGTGCGCATGCTGCGGCGACCCGTGTCATGGTCTTCGCCTCGTGCGTGTCCTCCATGTCGTTGAAGCCCTTGGCGACGAGGAACGACAGCACCGCCGCCTTGACGTTGAGGTCACGGAGCTGTGACGGCCGTACCCTGCCGCCCTCCAGGAGAGCGAAGACCTGGTCCTGGGTCTCCAGGAGGTCGGGCCAGATCGCGGCCAGAGGCTCCCGCGGGTACGCGATGACCAGGCGCTGCACCTCGTCATCCAGCAGGCCGAGTGTGTCGTCTCCTACCGCACCGCGGTCTTTGCCGAGCAGGAAGTCTTTTGCGCGTCGTACAGCCATCGCGCCTGTCCTTTTCATCTCGTTGAGGTCCACGTCGGTCTCGACGTGAGGTTGGTTCGGTGACGCGCCGGCCAGCGGAACGAGGTTCGGCTTGGAGCCCTCGGGTACTTCCGTCCAGAGGCTGTCGATGCTGTAGCCGAGCATCTCCACGATCGCGGGTCGGAACACCCGCTGCGGCTTCCGGCCCTCGTAGATCCAGCCCTCGATGGTCTTTGGAGCCGGATCCGCGTTCGTCACTCCGAGTCGCTTCGCCGCCTTCCGATAGTGCGGAAGGAAGTCGTCGGGTGTCCGTATGCCTCGTTCTTCGAGCAGGCTCCGGAAGAACAACAACATTGCCTCCCACACATCAGGCGCCGAGCAGGTCACTGCTCCGACGGTAGGACGTCGTCCTCATCAAGTTGCCCTCATACGAAGGTTCTTATTGACTCCGAGGAGAGTCCGGGGGAGGCCGAGGTCCTACGTCAACTGAACGCAAAAATCCGAGGCTGGTCAGGGGGTAGATCCGTCTGCGCCTGGTTGCAAAGCTCGTTCCAGCCATCGCTGAGAGTGCCTTGATGAGCACGATCTGACTGGGATTATTTTCCCGGGAACCCGCCCATGCAGCACCACCCCGCACAAAGCGATACCCCCGCGACCGTGTGACCGCGTGCGACCGGTCCGGGGGCGTGGTCATCAACGAACCCAAGGAAGTTGACGACATGAGTCACCGTATCGCCGGTCCCTTCAATCCGCTGCTCCGGCTCCTGCGCCGCCCACACCGAGGCGCGAACCGAGGCGTTGTCGTTGCCGCCGCCGATCGGCCGTGTCGGTGCCTCGGCTCCTCTTGTGCCGACGCCCCGTACGTGAGTGGACCGGCCGCCCACCACACCGGTCACCGGCCCCCGACGGCACCGGCAACGACCCGGGTGTTCGGGATCGGCGTCGGGTCCCTCGGCATGCTCGCAGCGGATGCGGAGGTCGCCAGGTGAGGGGCGGTGTCACCGGTGCGCACGGGATGAACAGTTCACGACTGCTGCCCTGGGACGGTGCGGAGGGAAAGCCCTGTTACCTCGTGGGTGACGGCACCGGGTATCTCTCCCGCGTCGCCGACACGATCGAGAACGTACAGCTCGGCATGGCGGGTGACCTGCTCGACCATGCCACCGACATGCTCGCCGACCGCAAGGCCACTCCCGTACAACTCCACTTCCTGGCATCCCGCATGGCTGAATCGCTGCGCGACGTCCGACGCATCGCGGACAGCCGGGGTGCCCGCCTTCCTTCACCCGTGTACGCCGACCTCGATGACATCGACGTTCTTGACGATGCCGAGAGCCCCGTAGCGGGAGATTGACCCAACCCTGGTAATGCCGCATCCCCCGCTCAGGGGTGTGGCACTTCATGCGAGCGGGACGAGGTGGCTTTCCGGCGGCGCTCGGTGCGGCCGTCGCCGACCCCGGCCGCCCGGTGCTGGCGGTGTCGGGGGACGGCGGGGCGCTCTATTCGATCGCCGAGTTGGCGACGGCCCGCCAGTACGGTCTGGATGTCACCTGGCTGATCGTCGACGACGGCGGTTACGGCATTCTGCGCGAGTACATGACCGATGCGTTCGGTCAGGCCACGGCGACGGAGCTGGCCCGCCCCGACTATGTGGCGCTGGCCGGGTCCTTCGGGATCCCCGGGGTGTGCAGCAGCCCCGAGACCCTGGAGGCGGACCTGGCGCGAGCGCTCACGTCACCAGGACCGTCGGTGGTCGTACTCCCGGCGGTCCTGCGGATGTTCGCGCCGACGCATCTGGGCTGAGGACGACGGTCCGGGTCAGCAGGCGCCCGGGCCCACGCCGTCCATGCGGCCGCCGAAGTCGCCGTTGTACCGCGAGCGCCAGTCGCCGTTGAACACGTCCCGCTTCTCGACCGGGGACCAGTTGATGAAGCAGGCGCGGGCGCTCGCGACGAAGGAGCCGACGTGGTCGTGCAGACTGGGCGGCATGTCGCGGTAGCCGCTGCGGGACGTCCACTCCCAGTAGGAGCCGCCGAAGCCCTCCCCGCTCCAGAAGCACACCGAACCGTCGGGACAGGACGGGGCGGCGGCCCGGGCGGAGGCGGCCTGGGCGGGCACCACCAGGGTGGTCAGGGCGAGGGCGGCGGCGAGGGACCAGGAACGCAGCTTCATATGGCTCTCCGGAGAAGCGAGTCGGACGCCCCGGCCGAGCGGCCGAGGCGTTCCCATGCTCCTGTCCGGGCTCCGGGACACGCCCGGGTCCGGGAGTGACCTCACCGGTGTGAGCGAAGTAGTCGTTCAAGCACACCGGGACCGGAGCCGTGCCCGCATCCCCGGGGCGGCCGTGGCGCGCCTACCAGATGGCGTCCACCCACTCCGGGTGGTCCACGAACGGGTTCCGGTTGTGCTGGTAGGAGTCGTAGATGACCTGGTTGCGGCGCTCCTCGAAGGCGTCCGGCGGGTCCTCGTCGTTCCACTGCTTCAGGACCGACAGCCGGCCGATGTACGGGGTGCTGCCGTTGTTGACCTTGTCGTCCGGTTCGAGGTCAGCGAAGCCGTCGCCGCCCTCGTAACGGACCGCCATGTAGAGGATCATGCGGGCCACGTCGCCCTTGACGGCGTCGCGGGGCTCGAACGAGTCCGAGTCGGTGCGGCTGCCGCCGGAGTTGGTGAAGGTGCTGCCGCCGTTGTCGAAGTCCTTGTTGCCGCGGGTGGAGTTGACCTGGACGTCCTCGGGGCGGATGTGGTGCAGATCGGTGCCGGGGCCGGTCGAGGTGGTGAGGTTGCCGTGCGAGACCGCCCAGACGTGCTCGCGATTCCAGTCGCCGACGTTGCCGCCGTTGAGGGACTTGCTGCGGGAGATGCCCGAGTACAGCAGGACCACGTTGTTGCTGTTGTTCGGGTCCTGGTCGGTCACCTTCAACGCGTCCCACAACTGCGCGTAGGACAGCTTGCTCTGGCCGCTGATGATCGTGTGCAGGGCGGACTTGAGGTTCGTGCCCGTCTTGCCGATCGCGTTCTTGTAGTACGTCGAGTCGTACGCGGTCGTCGTCGCCTGGGCCGGGGTCGCGGTGAGGGTGGGGGCGGTGAGCGCGACCAGGACGGTGGCCGTGGTCAACGCCACTGTCCTCCAGCGGCGCAGGGGTGTCGCCAGCATCATGTGGGGTCCGTTCTACGCGGGTTGAAGGAGGCGGCACCCTAGAGTGACATGGACATGCGGGGGTGGGGGTGTACGGCGAGTGTCGGTTGCATGACGGGATGCGAGGTGTCCCGTACGCCGTGCGCCGAGGGCCCCGGGCGTGGGGTTTTCGTTCCGGCGGCGGCCGGTCGGGTGCGGGCGGCGGCAGGACTTGGGGGATTTATCCGGCAAGTGGGCCTGCGCGTACAACCTTTCCTTTGTACCCGTGAGTCAACAGGTGCATGAATCATCGGATATCCAGACGCGCCGCGGTCCTGGCGGCGGGCGTCGGTGCCGCGGCGCTCGTGCCGGGTCTCGTCGTCGCCGCCCCGGCGGTCGCCGCCACCGCGCCTGCCGCCACCGCGCCCGCGGTCAGCTGTACGTCCGCCGAGGCGGACCTCGCCGCCAAGTTGAAGAAGGACATCACGGCCGCCCTCGCGGGCCGCAAGGGCACCGTCGCCGTCGGCCTCTACGACCGCACCTCGCGGACGACCTGCACGCTGCGTCCCACCACCGCCTACGACTCGGCCAGCGTCGTCAAGGTCACCGTCCTCGCCACGCTGCTGTGGGACGCGAAGGAGCACAACCGCTATCTGACCGACCGTGAGGCCACGCTCGCCAAGGCCATGATCACCAAGTCGGACAACGACGCGACCAGCAAGCTGTGGAAGCAGCTGGGCCTGACGAAGATCAAGGGCTTCCTGGCCGCCGCGAAGATGACACAGACCGAACCGGGCACGAACGGCCACTGGGGCCTGACCCAGATCACCGTGACCGACGAGCAGAAGCTGCTGAAGCTCGTCACCGCCAAGAACACCGTGCTCAGCGACAACTCCCGCGCCTACCTGCGCAAGCTGATGGGCCAGGTCGTCTCGTCGCAGCGCTGGGGGACCCCGTACGGCGCCCCCTCCGATGTCTCCGTGCACGTCAAAAACGGCTGGCTACAGCGCTCCACGCACGGCTGGCGGGTGCACAGCGTCGGCACGTTCGACGGCCGTGGGCACGACTACATGATCACCGTGCTGACCCACGGCAACAGCACGATGAACTACGGCATCGGCACCATCCAGGGCGTGGCCAAGGCCATCCACAAGGACCTCGCCGCGGCTGGGAGTTGAGCCTTCACTGCGCGGACCCCACGGCGTCACCGAGCTGCCCTACGGTGACGCCCATGCGCATGAGAACCGCACTCGCCACCTTCACCGCCGCGCTGGCCGCGGCCACCTGCCTCACCGCCGCGGGCACCGCCGGGGCGGCCCCCGCGGCGGGCAACGCCTGCTCGCCCGCCGTCTCCATCGACCGCTTCTCGGACGCGCTCGACAAGACGACGTACGAGGGCACCTTCGTCGGCAACTTCTCCGCGCTCGCCGTGGACCGCGACGGCTCCCTCGCCGCCCTCTCCGACCGCTCCGAGCTCTTCGGGCTCAACGCGCGGACCCTCCAGCCGAGGTCGGTCCTCTCGCTCGCCGACGAGAAGGGCGCCCAGCTGGACTCCGAGGGCCTGGTCATCGACCGCGACGGGACCCGGCTGGTCAGCTCCGAGACCGAGCCGTCCGTACGCCGTTACTCCCGCGACGGCCGGATCCTCGACCGGCTGCCGGTCCCGTCCGCCCTGCTGGTCGCCCCGGCGGGCCGCGCCAAGACCAACCTGACCTTCGAGGGCCTGACTCTGCTGCCCGGCGGGCGCACCCTGCTCGCCGGCATGGAGGGCGCGCTCTCCGGCGACGACGCCGACACCGTCCGCTTCCAGACCTGGCAGCGGACGAAGGGCGACCACTTCCGCCTCTCCGCGCAGTACGCCTACCGCACCGACCGGGGGCTCGGCGTCCCCGAGGTCCAGGCGACCCGCGACGGCCGACTGCTGGTCCTGGAGCGTGGCTTCACCGCCGGCGTCGGCAACACCGTCCGCCTCTACCTGGCCGATCCGCGGCACGCCACCGACACCAGCGGCGTCGAGAACCTGACCGGCCAGAAGGACGTGCGGCTGATCAAGAAGACCCTGCTGGCGGACCTCGCCGACTGCCCGTCCCTGGGCGCCACCGCCAAGCAGCCCCAGCCCAACCCCCTCCTCGACAACATCGAGGGCATGGCGATCACAGGCCGCGAACGGGGCCGCCTGAAGGTCGTCCTGGTCAGCGACGACAACCAGAACGCGGCGCAGACGACGCGCTTCTACTACCTGCGCGTACGCGTCTGACCACCGCCGCCCCACGACCCGGCCGACGGCCACAGGCAGGATCAAGCGCCTCGCCGCCCGCGCACGTGGACAACGCCCCTCGTACGACCGCCCACGACCGTACGAGGGGCCTGCGAGTCGCGTGCCAGGGGCATGCGAGGGGCGTTGTTGTGGGCCGTGGGGGTGTGCGTGTGCCGGCGCCTACTCCGCCGTGACCCCTCTGTGGTCGGTCCACGCCCGGCCGGCCTCGACCATGGCCTTCGGCCAGTCCTCATCCGGCTTCCGCTCGGCGAAGGCGCGGTACATCCGAACGTTGGCGACGGCGAAGGCATCGATCGCCCTCGGATCGGCCCTGCGCCATGCGGGCAACTGGGCCGCCCACTTCTCCGCCCCGTCCGGGGTGTGGCCGGCCGCGATGAGCTGACCGACGAGAAGCGCAGGATCCATGAAGCCCGCCCCCCTGGTCGGCCATGCCCAGTCCACCACCCACACGCGGCGCCCGGCTACGAACATGTTGCTCGGGTTGATGTCCGTGTAGAGAAGCGAGTCAAAGTCACCCCGGAACAGCTCAGCCTCCGAACCGGTGGCGAACCGGTCCCATCGGATATCGGTCCACTCTCGGGCGATCTCCGGAAGGGGCAGCCGGCCGATCTGCCCGAGGGCGTCCACCACCAGGGGAAGATCCGGCGAGCCGGGTGCGAAGTCAGCCGAGCGGCCGTCGACCGCTTCGAAGCCCAGGACCAGCCAGTTTTCCGCCTCCACGTCCCACAGCAGGGGTGGCGAGAGGTGTCCGAGGTAGGCGTTGATCCGTCTTTCCCTGATGAGGGACTTCCGTCGGCCACCGGGCCGGTTGCGCATGGCCTTCAAGAAGAAGGGGCCCTTCGCGCAGTCGACCATGGCCGTCAGGTCCGAGCTGAAGCCGCGCTCGGTCCGCCGGATCCCGGTGACCGGGCCCGTGTGCTCCCGGATCAGGGGGAGGATCGCATCCTCGGGAAGTTCGGTGCCCATTTCCATGGTCTTCCATGGTCCGTTCAGTTCTTAGGCGGCATTTACGTCCGGGGGTCACCGGACGGCATTCGTCGCCCCCACGGATGTCTCCGCTGTCTCCGCGTTCATCGCCTTCCGCAGAGTACGCGCGGGCTCCGTGAGCGAGAGAACGGCTGCCCCAGAGCCGCCCGCGGCCGGAACCGGGCATGTTCGGCGACTTGCCGAGCCGGAACCGCCCGGATCCCGAAACCGCCCACAGCGGGGACTCGGCCGTCCCGGAATCGGCCGTCCCGGAATCGGCCGTCCCGGAATCGGCCGTCCCGGAATCGGCTCCGCCTCGGACCCGGCTCCGCCCGCACCCCGCCGAACCCAACGGAGTGGTTTGTTGCGGGGGGATGAAATCCGGTGCTCCGGGCGTTGATCCTGCGACGGAGCAGGACGACGCAGGACGACGTGGGAGGCGGCGGCGTGGTAGCGGAGCGGGGATGGGCGAGGCGGCTGGCCGGGTATGCCTGGCGGTATCCCAAGGACGTCGTTCTCGCGCTCGGCTCCTCCCTCGCGGGCATGGCCGTGATGGCGCTGGTCCCGCTGGTCACCAAGGTGATCATCGACGAGGTGATCGGTGACCACAGCCGCGCCATGGCCCCCTGGGCGGGCACCCTGATCGGCGCCGCCCTGCTGGTCTACGTCTTCGCCTACGTCCGCCGCTACTACGGCGGCCGGCTCGCCCTCGACGTCCAGCACGACCTGCGGACCGAGATGTACGAGACGATCACCCGGCTCGACGGCCGCCGCCAGGACGAGCTGTCCACCGGCCAGGTGGTCGGCCGCGCCACCAGCGATCTCCAGCTGATCCAGGGCCTGCTCTTCATGCTCCCGATGACCATCGGGAACGTCCTGCTCTTCCTGGTCTCCCTGGCCGTCATGGCCTGGCTGTCGCTGCCGCTGACCCTGATCGCCCTCGCCGTCGCCCCCGCCCTCGGCTGGATTGCCCGGCGCAGCCGCTCCCGGCTGCACCCCGCCACCTGGTACGCGCAGGCCCAGGCCGCCGCCGTCGCGGGCGTCGTCGACGGCGCCGTCACCGGCGTACGCGTGGTGAAGGGCTTCGGACAGGAGGAACAGGAGACCGGCAAGCTGCGCGACGTCGGCCGCCGGCTGTTCGCCGGGCGCCTGCGCACCATCCGGCTGAACAGCACGTACACGCCCGCGCTCCAGGCCGTACCGGCCCTCGGCCAGGTCGCCATGCTGGCCGTCGGCGGCTGGCTCGCGGTGCGCGGCCACATCACCCTCGGCACCTTCGTCGCCTTCTCCACCTACCTCGCCCAGCTGGTCGGCCCGGTCCGCATGCTCGCCATGGTGCTCACCGTCGGCCAGCAGGCCCGGGCCGGCACCGAGCGTGTCCTGGAGCTGATCGACACCGAGCCGAGCCTGCGTGAGGGCACCAAGACCCTGCCCGCCGACGCCCCCGCGACCGTCGAGTTCGACGACGTGTCCTTCGGGTACCACCCGGGCCACCCGGTCCTGCAAGGGCTGAGCTTCGAGATCCGTCCGGGCGAGACCCTGGCCGTGGTCGGCTCCTCCGGCTCCGGCAAGTCGACGGTCTCGCTGCTGCTGCCGCGCTTCTACGACGTCACCCACGGCGCCGTCCTGATCGGCGGCCACGATGTGCGCGAGCTGACCTCCGACTCCCTGCGGGCCGCGATCGGCCTCGTCCCCGAGGACTCCTTCCTCTTCTCCGACAGCGTGCGCGCCAACATCGCCTACGGCCGCCCGGACGCGACCTTCGAGGAGATCGAGAAGGCCGCCCGCGCCGCCCAGGCGGACCGTTTCGTCACCGAGCTGGCCGACGGCTACGACACCAAGGTCGGCGAACACGGCCTCACCCTCTCCGGCGGCCAACGCCAGCGCATCGCCCTGGCCCGCGCCCTGCTCACCGACCCGCGGCTGCTGGTCCTCGACGATGCCACCTCCGCCGTGGACGTCCGCGTCGAGCACGAGATCCACGAGGCGCTGAAGCAGGTCATGGAGGGCCGGACCACCCTGCTCATCGCCCACCGCCGTTCCACCCTCGGCCTCGCCGACCGAATAGCCGTCCTCGACGCCGGCCGGCTCGCCGACATCGGCACCCACGACGAACTCCAGGAACGGTCCGCCCTCTACCGCCGCCTGCTCACCGACCCCGACGAACTCGGCGGCGTCTCCCCGGGCCACGCCCGGCCCGTCGTACCGCAGGAGGACACCTCGGTACGCGAGGAACTGGACGCCGAGTTCGACGCCGAGCGCGGCGTGACCCCGCGCCTGTGGAGCGGCGACCGCGAACCGAAGAACCCCAAGGACACAGCCCTCGCGGGCACCCCGGCCACCCCCGAACTGCTCGCCCAGGTCGAGGCGCTGCCCCCGGCGACCGACACCCCCGGCATCGACGAGGCACGGGCCGTCCGGCCGGAGCGGTCGTACGGCCTGCGGCGCCTGCTGCACGGCTTCGGCCTCCCCCTGCTCGTCAGCCTGCTGCTCGTCGCCGTCGACGCGGGCACGGGCCTGCTGCTGCCGGTCCTGATCCGGCACGGCATCGACCAGGGCGTCGGCCGGATGGCGCTGGGCGCCGTCTGGGCGGCCTCGCTGCTCGCCCTGGTCGCCGTCCTCGTGCAGTGGGCGGCGCAGATCGCCGAGACCCGGATGACCGGGCGCACCGGCGAACGCGTCCTGTACTCCCTGCGTCTGAAGATCTTCGCCCAGCTCCAGCGGCTCGGACTCGACTACTACGAGCGGGAGTTGACCGGCCGGATCATGACCCGGATGACCACGGACGTGGACGCGCTGTCCACGTTCCTGCAGACCGGGCTGGTCACCGCGTTCGTCTCGGTCGTCACCTTCTTCGGCATCATGGTCGTCCTGCTGGTGATCGACGTACAGCTCGCGCTGGTCGTCTTCGCCACCCTGCCGCCGCTGCTCGTCGCCACCGTCTTCTTCCGCCGGGCCAGCGTGAAGGCGTACGAACTGGCCCGCGAGCGGGTGTCGGTGGTCAACGCCGACCTTCAGGAGTCGGTGTCCGGGCTGCGCATCGTGCAGGCGTTCCGGCGGGAGCGGGACGGCGCGCGCCGGTTCGCCGAGCGCAGCGACAGCTACCGTGGTGCCCGTATCCGCGGCCAGTGGCTGATCTCCGTCTACTTCCCCTTCGTCCAGCTGTTGGCCTCGGTCGCCGCGGCGGCCGTACTGATCGCGGGCGCGAGCCGGATCGAGGCGGCCACCCTGACCACCGGCGCCCTGGTCGCCTACCTCCTCTACATCGACCTGTTCTTCGCCCCCGTGCAGCAGCTCTCCCAGGTCTTCGACGGCTACCAGCAGGCGTCCGTCTCCCTCGGCCGGATCCGGGAGCTGCTGCGCGAGCCGACGTCCACCGAGTCCGCCGCCGCGCCGCTCGACGTGCCCCGTCTGCGTGGTGACATCGCCTTCGAGGACGTGCACTTCGCGTACCGCACCGACGGGTCGGGCGCGCTCGGCGAGGCGGCCCTCACCGGGATAGACCTGCGGATACCCGCCGGGCAGACCGTGGCCTTCGTCGGCGAGACCGGGGCCGGCAAGTCGACCCTGGTCAAGCTGGTGGCCCGGTTCTACGACCCCACCGCCGGCCGGGTCACGGTCGACGGCACCGATCTGCGCGCCCTCGACCTCACCTCCTACCGGCACCGCCTGGGCGTTGTCCCGCAGGAGGCGTACCTCTTCCAGGGGACCGTCCGCGACGCCATCGCCTACGGCCGCCCCGACGCCACCGACGCCGAGGTGGAGGCCGCGGCCCGGGCGGTCGGCGCGCACGACATGATCGCCCGGCTCGGCGGCTATCTGCACGAGGTCGCCGAGCGCGGCCGCAATCTCTCGGCGGGCCAGCGGCAGCTGATCGCGCTGGCCCGCGCGGAGCTGGTCGACCCCGACGTGCTGCTCCTCGACGAGGCGACGGCGGCCCTCGACCTGGCCACCGAGGCCCAGGTCAACCAGGCCACCGACCGGCTCGCGGGCCGCCGCACCACACTCGTCGTCGCCCACCGGCTCACCACCGCCGCGCGCGCCGACCGGGTCGTCGTGATGGACCACGGGCGGGTCGCCGAGGACGGTACCCACGAGGAGCTGCTGGCGCGCGGCGGACGGTACGCCGAACTGTGGCGGACCTTCGTCGGCCAGTCCGAGCCCGAGGAGCCGGTCGGCGTCCCGGGCTGACGATGCGTCATCTCGGGCTGATCTGCCCGTCATCTTGGGCGGACGGTGCGTCATCTTGGGCGGACGGTGCGTCGGCCGACACGCCGTCAGTCGACTGATGTGCCGTCAACCGGTCGGCCCACCACCGCCCATGGCCGTGCAACCTTGGACGTATGTCGTGCGTCCGTACATCAGTACGTTCACCGCCGCACCGCCGACGGCCGTGCGGCGGCCGTGACATGGGAGGGTCGACAGTGGGCAGTGGTGCGATGCGCAGACGGCTGGCACTCGGCGTGGCCGTGCTGGCCGCCTCCGGGGCGCTCGCCTTTGCGGTGCCCGGCGGCGCGCTGGCGGCGTCGGACGGGTCCTGCGCCGGGCGCAAGGTGAAGTCCCTGCCCTTCTCCACCGGCACCGTGCACATCTACAAGCGCAACGGCTACGTCTGCGCGGTCACGCTCCCCAAGAGGTCCGGTACCAAGCGCACCATGTCGGTCAGCGTGCAGGCCCGCGGCAACCGCCCGGTCGTGGACCAGGGTCGCTATGCACTCCGGGCGGGCCCGGTGCGGGTGCACGCCGGGCACCGGTGCGTATGGGTCAGGGGTTCGGTGGACCGCGGCTCGGTGAGTTCCGGCTGGATCCTGTGCTGACTTCGCCGACGAGGCTGACCCCGCCGATTCCGCTGACCTCGCCGGCCAGGCTGGCCGCGCTGACGCGGCCCGCCCCGCCGACCGGGCGCTGAGCCAATCCCTCCAACACCCCTAACACCCCCAACACCCCCTGGTGTGAAGCGAGTTGCTCCGATAGCTTCCGGCGCACATCCGTTTCACAGGGAGGGTGCATGCGCAAGGCGCTCAGATGGCTGCTCGCGCTCACGGTGCTCATAGGCACCGTGAGCACGGCGGGCGTGGCCACCGCTGCCGGGTCGGTCACCACCGGCGGCACGGACATCAAGGAACGGCTCCTCGCGATACCGGGCATGAGCCTGGTCGAGGAGAAGCCCTACACCGGCTACCGCTTCTTCGTCCTCACCTACACCCAGCCGGTCGACCACCGGGACCCGGCCAAGGGCACGTTCCAGCAGCGGATCACCGTGCTGCACAAGGACGTCTCCCGCCCGACGGTCTTCTACACCGGCGGCTACAACGTCTCCACCACCCCCGGCCGCCGCGAGCCGACCCAGATCGTGGACGGCAACCAGGTCTCCATGGAGTACCGGTTCTTCACTCCGTCCCGCCCGTCCCCGGCCGACTGGTCCAAGCTGGACATCTGGCAGGCGGCCGCAGACCAGCACCGCATCTTCACGGCCCTGAAGAAGATCTACCCCGCCAACTGGCTCGCGACGGGCGGCTCCAAGGGCGGCATGACCGCCACCTACTACGAGCGCTTCTATCCGCGAGACATGGACGGCGTCGTGGCGTACGTGGCCCCCAACGACGTGGTCAACGACGAGGACTCGGCCTATGACCGGTTCTTCGCGACCGTCGGCACCAAGGAGTGCCGGGACCGGCTGAACGCGGTCCAGCGGGAGGCACTGGTACGCCGTGAGGCCCTGGAGAAGACGTACACGGCGTACGCCGCCGACAACGGCTACACCTTCAGCACCATCGGCGGCCTGGACCGCGCCTACGAGGCCGTCGTCCTCGACTACGTCTGGGGCTTCTGGCAGTACAGCGGGCTGTCCGACTGCGACACCGTCCCGGCGGACGCCGAGCACGCCACCGACCAGGAGATCTGGGACTCCGTCGACACGATCTCCGGCTTCTCCGCCTACACCGACCAGGGCCTGGAGTCGTACACGCCGTACTACTACCAGGCGGGCACCCAACTGGGCGCGCCGACGATCCACTTCTCGTACATCGAGAAGAAGTACATCAAGTACGGCTACCAGCCGCCCCGGAACTTCGTGCCGCGGTCCATCCCGATGACGTTCTGGCCGTACGCGATGCGCGACGTGGACACCTGGGTCCGCCACCACGCCACCCGCATGCTCTTCGTCTACGGCCAGAACGACCCCTGGGGCGCCGAGCGGTTCCGCCTCGGCCACGGCGCGCGGGACTCGTACGTGGTCACCGCGCCCGGCATGAACCACGGCGCGAACGTGGCCGGTCTGGTGGCCGACGAGAAGGCGCTCGCCACCGCCCGCATCCTCACCTGGGCGGGCGTCGCCTCCCCGGCGGTCGCGGCGGACCCGTCGGCGGCCCGCCCGCTGGCCCGCTACGACGCCCGGCTGGACGTCCGTGACATGGAGCGCGAACCGGCGCTGCGTCCGTGACGCACGGTGCTGCGCCCGCCCTACAGGCGGCGGGCGCAGCCCACCGGGCGCTCACCGCCGAGCTGCACGTACAGCGCGGTCGTGGCCGGACACCGGTCCCTTGAGGTGACCGTCTCGACCACCTTGAACTGCGGTTTCCGTGACCCCGAGCCGTCGCAGGCCGTCTCCCGTACCTGGCCCGCGCCGGTGCCGTAGACGCAGTCCCCGGCGATGGTGCGGGGGCCGCCCCCGCCGCCCGGGTCGCCCGGGTGCGGCGGCTCCAGCCGGCGCATACAGGCGTAGCCCACCGGGAACGTGCCCTCTCCGTCCTCTCCGTCCTCGCTGCCCTCGCCGGTCGGCTGCCGCGCGCTGATGTGCAGCACGAAGTCGGTGGTCGCGGGGCACGGCAGGCCGTCGCCGACCGCGCCGTCGTACCGGGCGACGACCCGGGCCGCCGCCCGCTCACCGGTGCAGGGCACCTCGGCGAAACGGGTCGTCCCGAACGAGCTGCACTCGCCGACCGCCAGGAACCGCGCGCCGTACCCCGCGGTCCGGCTCGCCGCCGACGGCCCGCCGGGCGGACCGTCCCCGGCATCGCCCGACGCTCCCCGACAGCCCGCCAGCAGGCCGGTGACCAGCGCCGACAGCGCGCACACCACCCCCATGAAACGTCTCCCGCGCATCGCGCTCCCCCCGGACACCCCGTCCAGCGTGGCCCGCGGCGGCGGGCACACGCCAGACATTCGGGAGGTTTTCCGCCTGTTGGCGGTGGTACGCCCGATGCGGGGCGTACGCCTAGTACGACAGCCCGTGCCCGATCGGGTACAACACCTGGGCCGGATCGTCCGCCCGCTGCACCGGCACCGGCAGCCTGCCCCGCGGCCCGACCCGTCCGGCGATCACCCGGGCGGCGGCGCGCAGTTCCACGTCGGTCCATGAGTACGTCGCCAGGTAGCCCGGTACGGACGGCAGATGCGCGACGTCGTACGGGTTGCGGACGGCGACGGCCACGACCGGCTTCCCGGTGGCGAGGAGCTGCTCGACAAGGGACTTCTGGGAGCTGGTCGCCGAGACGTTGTACGTCCCCACGACCACCGCGTCCGCGTCCCGGGCGGCGGCCACCGCCTCGGCGACGGTGGCGTCGGAGGGGTCCGTGCCGGTGGAGAGCGCGGTGGCCGTGAAGCCCAGCTCGGTGAGGGCGGCGGCCAGGACCCCGGTGGGCGGGCCGGTCGTACCGGACGGGGAGGCCGGATCGGCGCCCACCACCAGCAGGTCGCGGTGCGTCCGGCGGGACAGCGGAAGGATGCCGCCCTCGTTGACCAGCAGGGTCGTCGTACGCTCGGCGATCCGGTCGGCGGCGGCCAGGTGCGCGGGCGTGCCGACGGCGCGGCCGACCCGGTCGGCGTCGGCGTACGGGTGGTCGAACAGGCCGAGCCGGGCCTTGAGGCGCAGGATGCGCAGGATCGATGCGTCGAGCCGTGCCTCCGTGAGTTCGCCGCCGCGCACGGCCTCCAGCACGGCGTTCCAGGCCACGTCGAGCCTCGGCGGGTTGAGGAGCTGGTCGACGCCCGCCTTCAGCGCGAGCACGGGCACCCGGTCGTCGCCGTACTTGGTCCGCACGCCCTGCATGCCGAGGGAGTCGGTCACCACGACCCCGTCGTAGCCCAGCTCCTCGCGCAGGATGCCGGTGAGGATGGGACGCGAGAGGGTGGCCGGGTCGCCCGAGTCGTCCAGGGCCGGGAACTGGATGTGCGCGGTCATGATCGAGTCGATGCCGGCCTCGACCGCCGCGCGGAACGGGGCGGCGTCGAGCGCCTCCCACTGGTCCCGGCTGTGGGTGATCACGGGGAAGCCGTAGTGGCTGTCCACGGCGGTGTCGCCGTGCCCGGGGAAGTGCTTGGCGGTCGCCGCGACACCGGACGACTGATATCCCGTCACCTCGGCCGCCACCAGCCCCGCCACGGCGTCCGGGTCGGCGCCGAAGGACCGTACGCCGATGACCGGGTTGGCCGGGTTGACGTTCACGTCGGCGTCGGGGGAGTAGTCCTGGTTGATGCCCATCGCGCGCAGCTCGGCGCCCGAGATGCGGCCCAGGGTGCGGGCGTCGGAGCGGGAGCCGCCCGCGCCGACGGCCATCGCGCCCGGGAAGAGGGTCGCGGGCCTGCCGATCCGGCAGATGATGCCGTGCTCCTGGTCGGTGGCGATGAGGGCGGGCAGCCCGCGGGGCTGGTCGAGGGAGGCCCGCTGGATGCCGTTGGACAACTCGGCGATCTGGCGGGGGTCCTTGGTGTTGTGCGCCCAGGTGAAGTAGATGATGCCGCCGACGTGGTATCTGGCGATCAGCTCGGCGGCGGTCCGTACGCCGATCTCGTTCAGGTTGGCGTCGATGTCGCTCTGGTCGGGGACGGTGGCCGAGTGCCCGTACACCCGCATGACGAAGAGCTGGCCGACCTTCTCCTGAAGGGTCATACGGGAGATGAGGGCGCGGAGTCGTTTGTCGCTGCGGGCGGAGTCGGCGTGTGCGGTGCCGCCGACGGTGAGGGCGGTGGTGCCGCCGACGGCCAGGGCGGCGGTGATGCCCGCGGACGCGGCGAGGACGGTGCGTCTGGCGGGCCGAGCGGTGTTTCCCGCGCTCGTGTCGTGCACGTGCGCTCCTTCCGGAGGGGGATCCGTGGAGATGCAGGGTGAACCACTGAAGGAAACTTCCGAGGAGTCACCAATATCCGGGAAGTTTCTGCCAGTCAAGAGAACGCACAGTACCCACGCTCCCGTGCCCTCACCCCCATTGCCGTTCTCCGGGAAGCCGGGCCGAGCCCTTCGGCCCCGAAGCGCACTGGCGGCGCACCCGGCCGTACAGCCTGCCTGCCCCGCCCGGCCGCGCACAGCCCGCCAGCGCCTTGGCGCGCCGCTACGCCGCCTCGCCACGCCGCTTCGCTACGCCGCTTCGCTCAGCAGTCGCGCCAGGTGCGCGCGGCCCGCGCCCAGCAGGCCCGGCAACGGTGCGGCCGACTCGTACCACCGCTTCTCGTACTCCCAGCACAGCCAGCCGTCCCAGCCGTGTCGGCACAGCACGTCCACGCACTCGGTCAGCGGCAGCACCCCGGAGCCGAGCAGCAGCGGCGTGGTGTCGTCGGCCGAGGCGATGTCCTTGACCTGGACGTAGCCGAGGTACGGGGCGAGCGCCTCGTAGGTCTCCGAGGGCTGCTCGCCGCCCAGCCAGGTGTGCATCACGTCCCACAGCGCACCGACCTGGGGGTGCCCGACCGCACCGAGCACCCGGCTCGCGGCGGCACCGGTGCGGTGCGAGTCATGGGTCTCCAGCAGGATGCGGACGCCGAGGGCCGCGGCCCGCTCGGCGGCACCGGCGAGCCGCCGGACGGCGGTCGCGTCGGCGTCCGCAGCGGACTGGTCGCCCCCGCCGGGGAAGACCCGTACGAAGGGCGCGCCCACGTCATGGGCGAGTTCGAGGAGGCGCCGGATCTCGGTGAGTACGGGCTCGTCGGCGCCGGGCGCGGCGACCCACGCGTACCCGGCGAGGCCCAGCACCTCGACCCCGGCCGCCCTGAACGCGGCGGCCGCGTCGGCCCGTTCGGCGGGTCCGAGGCCCGGGTGCACCGGTTCCTCGGGATGGGCGCGCAACTCGACGCCGTGGAAACCGTGTGCGGTCGCGAGGGCCAGCACCTCGGACAGGGGCAGACCGGGGACGCCGAGGGTGGAGAAGGCGAACTTCATGACCACGGACCTTACTGTCACTCACCGCGTTCCGTGCAGATCCAGCCGCCAGTCCTGCCCGTTCAGATCGCGGCCGAAGGAGCGGTGCGGCTTCTCGGCGACGAGCACGAAGCCATGGCGCTGGTAGATGCGCCGGGCGGCGGCGAGCACGTCGTTGGTCCACAGCACCAGGTCCCGGTAGCCGACCTCGCGCGCGAAGTCGACGACGGCGCCCACCAGCCGGTCCCCGAGCCCGAGCCCGCGCGCCTCGGGCTCGACGAGCAGCAGCCGCAGCCGGGCGGTCGCGGGCGCCTCGTCCCGTACGCACATCACAGAGCCCACCGGCCGTCCGCTTTGGTCCTCGGCGATCCACACCCGCTCCAGACGCGGGTCGTGGTCCTCCGCGAAGTCGGCGACGATGCGGGCGACCAGCCCTTCATAGTCGGAGTTCCAGCCGTACTCGGCGGTGTACAGCGCGGCATTGCGCTGCACGATCCAGCCGAGGTCGCCGGGCCGGGGTTCGCGGAGCGCGACGTCCTCGCGGCCGGCGGCCGGGCCGGGGGTGTGGCTGGGGGTGTGGCCGGGGGTGTGGCCGTCCGGGCCCAGGATGCCCCGGATGGTCCGCATCGCCTCCGTGAGCCGCGGCCGGTCGCCGGGATCGACGGAGCCGAGCAGCGAGCCCACGCTGTCCCGGGCCCGCTCGTCGAGCAGGTCGGCGGCCTCCCGGCCCCGCGGGGTGAGGCTGACGCGCCGGCGCCGCGGGTCCTTGTCGGAGGGGGCTCGCTCGATCAGCCCGTCCTGCTCGAACCTGTTCAGGATCCGGCTCAAGTACCCCGCGTCCAGGGAGAGTTCGGTACGCAGGTCGGCGGCGTCCGTACGGGAGGAGTGCGCGAGTTCGTACAGGACGCGGGACTCGGTGAGGGTGTAGGGGGCGTACAGGTGGCGGCCGTAGTCGAGGGCGCCGATGAGGTTCGTGTAGAAGCGGTTGAAGGCGCGGATGTCCTGGACGGTCATGATGCGGCCCCGATGGTCCGATCCTCGGGCGGTTCCGAAGGATCTGATCCGATGATGGTTGACTCCGATGATGGTTGACTCAGTCAGAGATTCCCTCACCTTGAGGCTAGACCACCGTCCCGCCCCCGTCCATGCCACCCCGCGAGCGGTCTCGCCAGGTGCTCGCCAGGTGCTCGTGGGCTATCGGCGTGGCGGTGTGGAGGAGTCGCGGACCATCAGTTCGCCCCGGATCGTTGCGATCCCGCCGGGGGGTGCCTCCTCGCGGCCCATCGCGATGCGACCCGCGCGTGCGCCGGCCTCGGCGAGCGGCAGGCGGACCGTCGTCAGCGCGGGCACCGCGTCGATGCTGAACGGCAGGTCGTCGAAACCGGCCACCGAGACGTCCTCGGGGATGCGCAGTCCGGACTCGCGCAGCGCCGCGCATGCGCCGAGCGCGACGGAGTCGTTCGCGGCCACCACCGCCGTCAGCGAGGGGTCCCGGCGCAGCAGCTCCAGCGTCGCCTCGTAACCGGCGCGCCGGTCGTAGCGGCCGTGCACCGTCCAGCGCGGGTCCTCGTCGATGCGGGCCGCGGACAGCGCCGCGCGATGGCCCTCCAGCCGGTGCCGGGTGGTCGTGCGTTCCGCGGGGCCCGCGATGTAGCCGAGGCGGCGGTGGCCCAGTCCGATCAGGTGCTCGGTCAGTTCCCGGCCGCCGCCGCGGTCGTCGAAGGTGAGGGCGACGACCTCGGCGCCCGGCGTCGGCGGGCGCCCGCAGAGCACCACCCGGGTGCCCGCCTCGGCCAGCTTGCGCAGCTTCGCCGCCACCGCGGCCACATGCGGGGCGTCCTCCACGGCGCCGCCGGTGAGCACCACGGCCGCGGCCCGCTGCCGCTGCAACAGCGTCAGATACGTCAGTTCGCGCTCCGGCGAGCCGCCGGTGTTGCAGACGACGGCCAGCCGTTCGCCGCCCGCGCGCCCGCCCGGCCCGCCGATCTCGTTCTGGATCGCGCTTGCCATGACGCCGAAGAACGGGTCGGCGATGTCGTGGACGAGGATGCCGACCAGGTCGGAGGTGGCCGCGGCCAGCGCGCTCGCGGGCCCGTTGAGGACGTAGTCCAACTCGTCCACGGCGCGCAGCACCCGCTCCCGCGTCGCGGCGGCCACCGGGTAGTTGCCGTTCAGTACGCGCGACACCGTCGCGGGCGAGACCTGGGCGCGGGCCGCCACGTCCGCCAGGGTCACCGTCATCTCGTCGTCCTCCGGTCGCGCATGTCGTCGTGAGAGGGTACGGGGCCTGTGTGCCGCCGCCCCCGTGAGGGCGGCCGTCCGTCCCCGACCTGCGCGTCGGCCGCCCGAGCCGACCATACGGCCAAGCGGCCCGCTCGTTCGTCTCCTCGAACAACCCGACGTGGACGCGGCCGACTGCACCGGACCGATCGAGGTCGACCTCTTCAACGAACGGCGCCGTACGGTGCCCTGCGGAGCAACGCGGTACGGTCGCCTTTCGCGGTGCCGTACGGCCGCTGGCAGCACACCCCGAAGCCCAGCAGCACGTTCGCGTACGGGCGGGCCTCGCCGGTACGGACGATCAGGCGGGCGGCGGCCCGGAGGGCCGGGTCCACGACCCGCCGCAGGCAGCGAGGTGTCGGCAGGGGGCCGGTGTCGCACCCCGGCACCCCGGGACCCCCGGCACACCGTCGCCGTGGCCCAACTCGGCTGGCCCGCCGGAGAGTTGTCGGTCGGCGGCGAGACCCGCCTTCTTCACAACGCGTCGACCTCCGCGGCGGTCGGGTACGACTCCTGGGCGCCCCGCCGGGTGACGGCCGCCGCCCCGACCCGGGCCGCGTACCCGGCGGCCTCGGCCAGGCCGGAGCCCGCCCCGAGCCGCCAGGCCAGTGCCGCCGTGAACGCGTCCCCGGCGCCCGTGGTGTCCACGGCGGCCACCCCCACCGACGGCACCCGGACGGCCCCGTCGGCATCGGCGACCAGCGCGCCCTCGGCGCCCAGGGTCACCACCACCGACCGCGGACCCTTCGCGAGCAGGACCCGCGCCCAGTCCTCGGGCCGGTCGCCCACCCGGCCCTCGCCCAGGATCACCCGCGCCTCGTGCTCGTTGACGATCAGCGGGTCGCAGGCGGTCAGCACCTCCTGGGGCAGGGCCTGCGGCGGCGACGGGTTGAGCACAAAACGGCTGTCCGGGGCCAGGCTCCGTACCACCTCCACGACCGTCTCCAGCGGGACCTCCAACTGCGCCGAGACCACCCGGGAGGCGTGGAAGAGGCCGCCCGCGGCCCGTACGTCCGCCGGGGTCAGCCGCCCGTTGGCGCCCAGCGACACCACGATGCTGTTGTCGCCGGACGGGTCCACGGTGATCAGCGCGACCCCGGTGGGCGCGCCGCCCACCAGGACGCCCACCGTGTCCACACCGGCCGCCCGCTGCGAGTCGAGCAGCAGCCGCCCGTACGCGTCGTCGCCGACCCGGGCAAGCAGCGCCGTACGGGCCCCGAGCCGGGCTGCGGCGAACGCCTGGTTGGCGCCCTTGCCGCCGGGGTGGACGGCCAGGTCGGAACCGAGCACGGTCTCGCCTGCGCCCGGGCGGCGCTCGACGGAGATCACCAGGTCGGCGTTGGCCGATCCCACGACCAGGAGGTCGTAGTCGTACATCAGATTGGCTCCCCTGAATGAGGGTGGGTGAGGCGCGATGACACCGCCCTCGTCATTGTGCCGCTGTGCCCCGGCGGTTCGCCTGACTCAGTTCGTCGGCGAACAGATCTGTGGCGTTCGTGGCGTGGAGGGCTCGTCGGAGCCAGACTTCGAGTTGGCCGAGATCCGCGCAGGCGTTCACCCGCTCGCGGACGGCTTGGGGCACCGGGATGCCACGTCTTCCCAAAACGGACAGGATCGTCTCACGCCACGCCTGGACACGGCCTTCTTTACGGCCTTCTTTACGGCCTTCTTCCCGTCCTTCTTCGCGGACCTGTTCGGCCAGTGGGTGTCGCCAGAAGTACTGGATCGCCGTCATCAAGTCCCTCGATGTCTGCTTGGTGGAGACGCTCCGGGCCACCCGACTCGGCCCGCTCCAACGCGGGTGAGAGGTGAGCGGGCGGCCCGGCGGTTCACGTGTTTACTCGTCGGCGAACAGGTCCGTGGCGTTGGTGGCGTGCATGGCGCGCTGGGCCCACACCTCAAGCTGATGCAGATCCGTACTGGCGCTCACCAGGTCGCGGACGGCTTGGGATACCGGGATGCCGCGCCATTCGAGGATGCGGAGGACCATCTCGGCTTTACCCTCAGCTTTGCCTTCCTCTTTGCCTTCCTCCTTGCCTGCTTCCTTGCCTTCGGCGCGGCCCTGTACCAGACCCTGCTCCAGGCCCAGTTCACGCCCTTCTTCCCGTCCTTCTTCGCGTCCTTGTTCACGTCCTTCTTCGCGGACCTGTTCGGCCAGTGGGTGTCGCCAGAAGTACTGGATCGCCGTCATCAAGTCCCTCCACATCTGCTTCGCCTGGGGATCGGCCAGGCATGAGTCGACGAACTGCACGAAGACCGCTGCGCTGTCGGAGTCGACGGTCCGCAGGGCGGCTGCCAGGGACTCCAGTATGGCGGCGGACTGCGGGCCCCGCCCGTGTGTCATCGCCGAGAGCACCGCAAGGGGTACATCCCGCTCGGCCTGCCGCTCATCGGCGATCACCGGCACGTTGTCCGGGCCCAGCACCAGCGGCCGTACGGTCAGCGAGTCCCAGCCCGGGAAACCGAACCGGATGGGCTTCGACGCCCACTTGGCCGTGGCACTGTTCTGGGTGATGACGATGAGCACGGGCTCACAGCGGTACTTCTCGTACAAATACGCCAGATAATAGGCCCAGCTGCCCCGCTTCCGGTCGTCCACCTTGCCCTGCGACTCGACCACGAGGAGGTACGTCCCCTCGTCCGTCTCCGCCCGCAGCAGCGTGTCCACCCGCCGCTCGACGGGCTCGATCTCCGTGAGATCCACGTTCAGCGCGGCGATCTCCCGGGGTTCGGGGAAGGGCACGTGCAGCACCCGCTGTAACGCCCGGGTCAGCAGAGCCGGGTCCTTCTGGAAGATCCGGTGCAGCGCCTCATGTGACGAGCCGACCATCAGCTCTCCTTTCCGTACGACGAGATCAACGAGACAGACGCCGCGATGACACGGCCGACACGCACCGACGATCACCCGCGGTGACTGCCCGGCCTGCCTACTCAGGCAGCCGCGAGTTCGCACCACACGTACTTGCCCCGGTTGCCGAACCGGGCCGAGGGCCGCCAGCCCCAGTAGTCGGCGCAGGCCGTCACCAGTGCCAGACCCCGCCCCTCCTCCGACTCGGCGCCCCGGCCCAGCGGTTGGGGCGGAGGCGGCGGTTCGGGGTCGGTGTCCCAGGCGCCGATCCACACCATGCCCTCCGGGGAGCGGCGCACCCGGAGCGCGGCGGGCCCCTTGGTGTGCCGCACGGCGTTGGAGACCAACTCCGCTGCGAGCAGCTCCGCCGTGTCCACGAGGCCGATCAGCCCATGCAGGGTCAGGATCAGGCGCAGGGTCCGACGGCACACCGTGACGGCTCTGAGGTCGTTGGGGATGTAGAGGGTGTAGTCCCAGGTTTCGGGCATGCGTCATCAACTCAGGTGAGATGAGGGGGATTTGCATACGGTTGGCATCGCCGCATCCGCGGTGCACTATCGCTGCGCATGCATTGCGTCACTGACGCTAGACCTGGATTTCCAGGTCTAGCAAGTGGATCGCTAATCTGGCCCTCGAACGAGTCACGCTTACAAGCGCGTTGAACACAAGGAGCAGTTCATGGCGGGGTTGAGGCGCGAACCAACAGCACGTCAGTTGCGCCTGGGCGTCGAGCTGCGCCGACTTCGCGACGCGGCAGGTTTCTCGGGCCGTGAAGCGGCAGCACTGCTCGGGGTGAGTTCCACACAGATCAACCAGATCGAGTCCGGCCTCTCCGGCGTGAGCGAGAAGCGCCTGCGTCGCCTTGCGGCCAACTACGCGTGCGTGGATAGCCAGTTCATCGACACCCTCGTCGCCATGGCCACTGACCGAACACGCGGCTGGTGGGAGGAGTACCGAGGCATGCTGCCCACGCCGTTCCTGGACCTGTCCGAGCTGGAGCACCACGCCGGGTTCCTCCGTCACGTGGCCATCCTGTACGTGCCTGGCCTGCTGCAGACCGAGGACTACTCGCGTGCCGTCTTTTCGTCCAGGCTGCCGGAACTGACCAGCGAAGAAGTTGAGTTGCGCATCCGGCACCGAAAAGCCCGTCAGGAGTTCACCGTCCCGTACGAAGCGGTGATCCATGAGGCGGCACTCCGGATCCGAGTCGGCGACCGCGCCACCTCAAGAGCCCAACTCGCCCGACTCCTCGAAATCTCCGAAGCGGACCACGTCACCGTGCGCATCATCCCCTTCGACCTGGACGGCTTCGCCAGCGCCTCCAGCACGATGACGTATGTGAACGGTCCCCTGCCCAAACTGGACACCGTGGTACGGGATGCACCTCATGGCTCTGTCTTCATTGACTCCGAAGCTCAGCTCAACACCTACCGAAGACGCTTCCGTAGGGTGGAGGATGTATCCCTTGAACCCGACCGGTCACGGGACTTCATCCACGAACTGACGAAGGAGCTGTGAGGCATCCCATGATCACCCCCGACAACTGGCGGAAGTCGTCATACTCCGGCGAGGGCGACGGCAACGAGTGCGTGGAGGTCGCCACCGTCTCCACTCACATAGCCATCCGCGACTCGAAGACCCCCACCCGAGCCACCCTTACCTTCCCCACTCCCGTCTTCACCACCTTCCTCGAAGCCCTCAAGCAGCATCCGCACCGCTGAATCGCCCCCTGTGACAACCCCGGCTACCCCGGCGCCGCGTTCCGCCGGTGTTCGTTGCTCAGCGCCGTTCGAACGCTCTTCTGTAAAGCGGGGTCGCGCCATGTGACCCCGAGTGGTCACGTGACTTCAACCACCGGTTGGCTAACGAGCTGTGAGGCACCTCATGGACACCCTCGACAACTGGCGGAAGTCGTCCTACTCGGGCCCCGGCGACGGTGACTCCTGTGTGGAAATCGCCAACCACCGCACCCGAGTGGGCATACGTGACTCCAAGGACCGCGCCTATGGCCCCCTTACCTTCCCCGCCGCCGTCTTCACCAGCTTCCTCGAAGCCCTCAAGCGGCATCCGCACTGCTGAATTGCCCCCGCGGCAACCCCGGCCACCGCGGCGCCGCGTTCCGCCGGCGCCTGCTGCTCAGCGCTTTTGGAAAGCTGTTCCGTAAAGCGGAGGCCGCGTCACTTGACCCTGACCGGTCGCGTGACTTCATCCACAAGCTGGCGAAGGAGCTGTGAGGCATCCCATGATCACCTCTGGCAACTGGCGGAAGTCGTCCTACTCCGGTGAGGGCGACGGCAACGACTGCATCGAGATAGCGAACTTGCCCAACCACATCGCCATACGCGACTCCAAGGACCCCGCCCACGGCCTCCTCACCTTCCCCGCCGCCGTCTTCACCAGCTTCCTCGAAGCCGTCAAGAAGCACCCGCACCGCTGAACCGCTCGCCGCGGCAACCCCAGCCACCGCGGCGCCGCGTTCCGCCGGTTGCGGGTGTGCGGCGGGGTGGGTGCGGTCCGGTCGCTCATGCCGGGTCAGGTCAGGGCTGGTTACTCATTCGTTCCTGGTAACGCACCCGTTCCCGCAGCTCGGTGGGGAGCACTTCCCCGGCCCGTTCCCCCGACCCGTTCGACCGACCGCGAAGCGCAGCCCGAGGGACGCGGCCACGACGGCACCGCCGCGTCCATCACCGGGTCCGCCACCGGGGCCATCACCGAGTCCGCCATCGAGGCCATCACCAAGTCCGCCCGCAGCGGTCATGAATCGAACGTCCCGCGGGTATACCGCACGTGCGGGACCGGCATCGGGTGGCGTGCCGGGCGACGCCGATACGTTGGCTGTCCGTCCCGTGGATTTGGCCTGCTGTTCGACTGCCGTACACATATCTGGTCGATAGTTGCGCGGTGCCGAATGAGACAGCCGTGCGAGTGCCGCAGCAGAGTAGCCCCCCACCTTCCGGGCAGAGCGCCCAGCCGCGGGAACACCGCTTCGACATCGACCTGATGCGGCTGATCTGCTCGGGCACCGTCATGCTGGGGCATGTGGGGTCGCAGTTCATCGGCGCGACCGGGAACGACGCGGCCAACGGGGCCGGGCCGTACTGGGCCGGGCACATAGCCGAGGCGATCAACCCGTTCGCCGTGCCCATGTACTTCGCGATCGCCGGCTGGGCCGTGCTGGTCGGGGCACCCCCGCGCGACAGCGGCAGGATGTGGAAGAGGATCGTCCGGAACACCGTTCCGCTCTTCGCGTGGACGGCGATCTACCTGGTCTGGGCCTGGCTGCGGGACCGTAACGAGCGCCCGATGACCGAACTGGCGACGGATTCTCTCTTCGGCTCCGTGGAACCCGCCTACCACCTGTGGTTCATGTACAACTACATCCCGATCATCGCTTTCCTCGCCTTCGCGATGCTGATCAAGAACGGGAAGCGGCCCTGGGGCCTGGGCGCCGCCCTGCTCGGCATCGCGGTGCTGCCGAGCGTGCTCAGCACCTTCTCCGAGGTGACGGGGCGGGAGATGCCCTCGGTCGCCTGGGGCTTCGGCACCTACTCCCTGGTGTACGCGGTCGGCGGCGCCATGCTGTTCGCCCTGTCGGCGGGAGAGGCCCGGCCGCGCTGGCTGCTGTTCGCCCTGCTGCCGATCACCATGGCCGGGTGCCTCTGGTACAACACACAGATCCACTACGTGATCCCCAACGCCCATCTGTTCGTCGCCGCCATGAGCGTCTGCGTGCTGCTGCTGATCAGCCGCGTCCGGATTCCCGAGAAGCACCGGCCGCTCCTGCAGAAGCTGGCCGGCGCGGCGCTGGGCGCGTACATGGTTCATGTGCTCTTCGTCGAGGAACTGGTCAGCCCCCTGGTGTCGCCGGACCTGAGCGGCCCGGCGGCGGCGGCGCTGCTGGTCAGTCTGCTCGCCGCGGTCATGGCGCTGTCCTTCGCCACCAGCCTGCTGTGGGGCAGGCTGAACCTGCGGCGCCTGCTGGGCTGACCGCGGGGCGCCTCCGGGACACACACCGGGGCGCCTCCGGAACACATCGGGGCCCCGTCCCGGCGAGACCAGCGCTCGCCGGGAC
>NZ_JBSGBN010000038.1:0-74227 GCF_053601275.1 Streptomyces sp. NPDC004752
GCGGTGAGAGCCGCACGCCGGGTGCGGCGAGCGGCCTGGGGAAACGGGTCGGCGGCAACGCCGAAACCGCGCCCCAGGCCGACTCAACACCAGTACCAAGGCCGGCTCCGCTGGGTTGGGGTGAATGGGCGGTTGCTCGACTGCGGCGTCGTTTTGTTTCGGGTGATCGCGCAGTTCCCCGCGCCGCTATCGGGGGCGTTGGGGCGTTGACATTTGTTACTGGGGGTAAGGATGATCCCGTTCATGGTGACTGATGCCGGTAGTCCGATGCCTCGGTTTCCGGACGGCTTTCTGTGGGGGGTGTCGACCTCTGCCCATCAGATCGAGGGGGCGGCGGACCTGCGCGAGCCGTCCGTGTGGGACGTGTTCACGGCCGAACCGGGGCGGGTGAAGGACGGCTCCACGGCGGCGGTGGCCTGCGACCACTACCACCGCTACCGCGAGGACGTGGCGCTCCTGTCCGGCCTGGGCGTGGACGCGTACCGCTTCTCGGTCTCCTGGCCGCGGGTCGACTCCCCCGGCGGGCTCGACTTCTACGACCGCCTGGTGGACGAGCTGTGCGCGGTGGGCGTGCGCCCCGTCCCGACCCTCTTCCACTGGGACCTGCCCGCCCGGCTGGACTGGCTGGACCGGGACACCGCACAGCGCTTCGCCGAGTACGTGTCGGCGGTCGCCACCCGGCTCGGCGACCGCGTCACCAAGTGGATCACCCTCAACGAGCCCGCCGAACACACGCTGCTGGGCCATGCGTTGGGCGCGCACGCCCCCGGCAGGCGCCTCCTGTTCGATGCCCTTCCGGTCGCCCATCACCAACTCCTCGCCCATGGCCTCGCGGTACGGGCCCTGCGCGCGGCCGGCGCCGCCGACATCGGCATCGCCAACTCCCACGGCCCCACCTGGCCGGCGTCCACCGCGCCGGAGGACATGGGAGCGGCCGAGTTCTACGATGTCCTGCTGAACCGCCTGTTCGCCGACCCGCTGCTCCTCGGCCGGTACCCGGAGGGCATCGGCGAGTTGATGCCGGGCGACGTCGACGCCGACCTCAAGGTCATCGCCGAGCCGCTCGACTGGTACGGCGTCAACTACTACGCGCCGACCCGGGTGGGCGCCCCGCAGGACACGGAGACCGAGTTCGGCGGGCTGCCGATTCCGGCCGAACTCCCCTTCTCGATAAGGGAGATCGAGGGCCGCCCGGTGACGGACTTCGGCTGGCCGATCGTCCCGGAAGGCCTCACGGAGTTGCTGACCGCCTTCCGGGACCGGTACGGCGACCGGCTCCCACCGGTGGTGATCACCGAGAACGGCTGCTCGTACGAGGGCCTGGCCGACCAGGACCGGATCGCCTACCTCGACGGCCACATCAGGGCGCTGCACCGCGCGATCGAGGCGGGCGTGGACGTGCGCGGCTACTTCGTCTGGTCGCTGCTGGACAACTTCGAGTGGGCCGAGGGCTACGCCCGCCGCTTCGGCCTGGTCCACGTCGACCACGACACCCAGCGCCGGACCCCGAAGGCGTCGTACGGCTGGTTCCGGGACGTACTGCGGGCCCAGAGATGACCCCGGCCGGACGAGGAGCGGCGCCATCCCCTCGTCGTGCGCCGGGCCCCAGGACGGGTCACCCGCACAGCCCTGACCGTACGGATGCCGTGGCCCGTGCGGGCTCGTCCCCGGCGGCGAGGGCAAGGTCCCGCAGCAGTCCGGTCAGGACGTCGTCCGGGCTGTAACGGCCCAAAATGTAACCGGCGCGGGTGAGTTGGGCGAGCCCGTGCATCTGCGCGAACAGCTGGCGTGCGAGGAGATCGGCGTCCGTATCGGCGCGGAACCGCCCGGCGCCGACGCACCGGCGGATGGCGTCACGCGGGAAGCGCAGCAGGGCGACGCCCATGGATCGGTCCGCCTCGCTGAGTTCGAACCCGGCGAGCGCCGAGCCGCCGAACAGCACGGCGTAGACATGGGGTTCGGCGCGGGCGAAGTCCTGGTAGGCGCGGCAGAGTCCGGCCAGTTCACGAACGGGATCGGCGTCGGGCGTAAGAGCGGGCGGGACCTCCCGCACCCGGGCGAGGAACCGCTCGACGCCCTCCTTCATGACCTCGCGCACCAGTTCCGGCATGGACCCGAAATGGGTGTACACGGCCATGGTGGAGGCGCCGACGGCCCGGACGAGCCGCCGGGCGCTGAGCGCGCCGGGCCCTTCTTCGGCAAGGACACGGGCGGCCTCGTCCAGCAGGCGGCGACGGAGGGAGCGGTCGCCGCGGCCTTGCGCCGCCCCATCCGGGTTCCGGGTTGACACGAGCCGAGCATAACGCTGTTATAGACATAACAGCGTTATGGACGGGGGTCGGCGCATGCGCAGGACGGGTACGCGAGCACGACCGGTACGGCTACCGGAGGCGGCGGGGGACCACACGGGGACCACGAACGGCGCGGAGCCCGCGCTGCGGCTCGCCGTGATCGGGGACTCGGTGGCGGCGGGCGTGGGCGCGCCGAACCACCGTGACGCGCTCACCGGCCAGACGGCACAGGCCCTCACGGCGCTGACCGGCCGGGCGGTGTCCTGGCGGGTGACGGCGAAGCCGGGCGCGACGCTCTCGGGGGTGCGGCACGGTCTGCTGTCGGGCCTGACCGACCCGACGACCCGTTGGCGCCCGCACCTGGTCCTGGTGGCGGCGGGCACCAACGACGCGCTGCGGCTGCGCCGGCCGGGCGCGTTCCGCCGGGACGCCGAGTCCCTGATCCGCGACGTACGCCTGCGACTCGGCGAGGAGGTCCCGCTGGTCTTCGCGGGCCTCCCGAGGATCGACGGCCTGACGGCCCTGCCGCGTCGGCAGCGCCTGCCGATGTCGCTCTACGTCCGTCTGCTGGACCACAAACTGAAGACGGCGGCCACGAGGGGAGCCGCCGTCTTCCATCTTCCCTCCGGGGGCCCGCCGGACTTCCCCGGCGACTGGCTGGCCGCCGACCGGTTCCACCCGTCCCCCGCGGGCTACCGAGCCTGGGGCCGTGTCCTCGCCTCCCGGCTGGCCACGCTCACGGAGACGGCCTGCCCGCCGGCCACAGCCGACCGCTGACCGGCACCGCCCGCGGACTGGCTTCCGCTGGATCTGGACAAGGACCCGACACCGGGCGATCCGCAGCGGGTCCGGTTCGGGGACGTCCCGAAGAAGCTGAAATGCGGCTGCCGGATCAGAAGCCCAGCCGTCGCAGCTGCTTCGGGTCGCGTTGCCAGTCCTTCGCCACCTTCACATGGAGGTCCAGGAACACCGGCGTGCCCAGCAGCGCCTCGATCTGCTTGCGGGACTTGATGCCGACGTCCTTCAGGCGCTTGCCCTGGGGACCGATGACGATGCCCTTCTGGCTGGAGCGTTCGATGTAGAGGTTGGCGTGGATGTCCAGCAGCGGCCGGTCCGCGGGGCGGTCCTCGCGCGGGAGCATCTCCTCGACGACCACGGCGATGGAGTGCGGCAGCTCGTCCCGGACACCCTCCAGCGCGGCCTCGCGAATCAGCTCGGCCACCATGACCTGCTCGGGCTCGTCCGTGAGATCACCCTCGGGATAGAGCGCCGGGCCCTCGGGCAGCAGCGGGATCAGCAGGTCGGCGAGGAGTTCCACCTGTTTGTCGCCGACCGCCGACACCGGGACGATCTCCGCCCACTCGAAGCCCAGCTCCCTGCCCAACCCGTCGACGGCGATCAGCTGCTCGGCGAGTGCCTTGGAGTCCACCAGGTCGGTCTTGGTGACGACGGCCACCTTCGGCGTCTTCTTGATCCCGGCCAGCTCCTTCGCGATGAAGCGGTCGCCGGGGCCGATCTTCTGGTTGGCGGGCAGGCAGAAGCCGATCACATCCACCTCGGCCCAAGTGGTGCGCACCACATCGTTCAGCCGCTCGCCCAGCAGGGTGCGCGGCTTGTGCAGGCCGGGGGTGTCGACCAGGATCAGCTGGGCCTCGGGGCGGTGCACGATGCCCCGTACCGTGTGCCGGGTCGTCTGCGGCCGGTTCGAGGTGATCGCCACCTTCTGCCCGACCAGCGCGTTCGTGAGGGTGGACTTGCCCGCGTTGGGGCGGCCCACGAAGCAGGCGAAGCCGGCACGGTGTACGGCCTCGGCCGACTGCTCGGATGACTGGGTACGAACGCTCATGCCGCCCATTGTCCCTGATCCAGAACCCAGCCCCGCACCGCCCACGGCGGGCGGTACGGGACCGGGTCCGTCCGGTCGGCGCCGGCTCGACGGCGGGCGACGGGCCGACGACGGACGGCGACCGGCCGACGACGACGAAACGGCCGACGACCGGCCGACGGTCGAACTCCGGCCGGGGGCAGCGGGGTTCAAGCGGGCGAGAGCTGTGGGGATCAGGCGGGCAGGGTCTGTCGGACGGTGCCGTCGGTGCCGGCGACCAGCACGGGCGTGCCCGCGCCGCCGAGGTCCCGTACGGCTGCCAGGTCCTTGTCGGGCACGCCGTCGGCCTCGGTCACCACGGCCGCCGCCTCCAGGGACTTTGCCCCGGACGCCACCGCCATCGCCACGGCCGTCCGCAGGGCGCTGAGCCGCAGGGAGTCGAGGTCGACGGTCCCGGCGACATAGGTACGTCCGGTCTCGTCCCGCACCGCCGCGCCCTCGGGCACGCCGTTGCGGGCCCGAGCGGAACGGGCCAGGGTGACGATCTTGCGGTCCTCGGGGTCGAGCCCGTTGCTGTCGGTCATGCCCCGAGCATACGAAGCCCCGCAGGGCCCGGTCCGCCACGGGGTACGCACCGTACCGCCCGGCGGTCGGTGGCCGGAGCCGGGCGGTCGGCGCCAGGCGGCCTGCGTCAGGCGGCCTGCGTCAGGGACGGTCCAGGCGGAGCCGTTCGGCGCGCGGCAGTCCCGCGACGACCAGATCGTACGAGTCCTCGATCAGCTCCCGGACCAGACGGTCCGGGAGTGCGCCGTCGACCGTGACCGTGTTCCAGTGCCGCTTGTTCATGTGCCGGCCCGGGACGATCAGACCCGGGTGCTCGCCGCGCAGCCGGACCGCGTCCTCCGGATCGCACTTCAGGTTGACCGTCAGGGGGGTGGCGCCCAGGCTGGTCAGCGCGAAGAGCTTGCCCAGCACCTTGAAGACCGAGGTCTCGGGGTTGAACGGGAAGTCCTCCACGCTCGCGTTGAAGGACAGACAGAAGTCACGCAGTTCCCCAGGCGTCACTCGGGGTCCTGCTCGGCGGGCGCCCCGTCCGCGGCGACCGGCTCCACCAGCACGGTCACGATCTTGTTCCGGCGTCCGGCCGCGGCCTCCGCCGTCAGCCGCAGCTCCCGGCCGTCCGGCAGCTCCACGACCGACGAGGCGCCCGCGATCGGCACCCGGCCCAGCGCCTTCGCGAGCAGCCCGCCGACCGTCTCCACGTCCTCGTCGTCGTACTCCTCCAGCCCGTACAGCTCGCCGAGGTCGGTGATGTCGAGGCGGGCGGTGACCCGGTAACGGTCGTCACCCAGCTCCTCCACGGGCGGCAGTTCGCGGTCGTACTCGTCGGTGATCTCCCCGACGATCTCCTCCAGGATGTCCTCGATGGTGACGATGCCGGCCGTGCCGCCGTACTCGTCGATGACGACCGCGACGTGGTTGCGTTCCTTCTGCATCTCGCGCAGCAGGTCCCCGGCGTTCTTGGTGTCGGGCACGAAGACGGCGGGCCGCATGGCCGTGGACACCACGTCGTTCTCGGCGTCGCGGCTGATGTGCGTCTTGCGGACCAGGTCCTTCAGATACACGATCCCGACGATGTCGTCCTCGCTCTCACCGGTGACCGGGATGCGGGAGAAACCGGACCTGAGTGCCAGGGTCAGGGCCTGGCGGATCGTCTTGTAGCGCTCGATGACGATCAGATCGGTGCGCGGGACCATGACCTCCCGCACCAGGGTGTCGCCGAGTTCGAAGACGGAGTGCACCATGCGGCGCTCCTCGTCCTCGATGAGCGACTCCTTCTCCGCGAGGTCGACCAGGGCGCGCAGCTCCGCCTCGGAGGCGAACGGGCCGCGGCGGAAGCCCTTGCCGGGGGTGAGCGCGTTGCCGATGAGGATGAGCAGCGACGGGATCGGGCCCATCACCCGGGCCAGGGGAACCAGCACATACGCCGCCGCGGTGGCCGTGTTGAGCGGGTGCTGCCGGCCGATGGTGCGCGGCGAGACGCCGACGGCGACATACGACACGAGGACCATGACGGCCATCGCGATGAGGAGCGCCTCGGCGGTGGAGCCGGGGAACTCCTTCAGGCAGGCGTAGGTGACCAGCGCCGCCGCGGCCATCTCGCAGGCTACCCGGACCAGCAGCGCGACGTTGAGGTAGCGGGTGGGATCGGCGGCGACCCGGGCCAGCTTCGCGCTGCCGCGGCGGCCGGACTTCACGGCCTCCTCGGCGCGGAAGCTGGAGACGCGCGCGAGGCCCGCCTCCGCGCAGGCGGCCAGCCAGGCGACGACGATCAGCGCGATCGCGCCGAGGACGATCTGCACACTCATGCGGACCCGCTTACGAGACCGTGGGCGCCGGGGACGGGCCGGTCAGGCCCTTCTCCGCGCGCCAGCCGTCCACGATGGCCGCTTGCAGGCCGAACATCTCGGCCCTCTCGTCGGCCTCCTCGTGGTCGTAGCCGAGCAGGTGCAACACTCCGTGGACGGTGAGCAGTTGGAGCTCCTCGTCCATGGAGTGCTGCGTCGGGGCCTCGGCCCCCTGCTTCGCCGCGACCTCCGGGCACAACACGATGTCGCCGAGGAGTCCCTGCGGGGGCTCCTCGTCGTCCTTGGCGGGCGGCCGCAGCTCGTCCATCGGGAAGGACATGACATCGGTCGGACCCGGCAGGTCCATCCACTGGATGTGCAACTGCTCCATGGCGTCGGCGTCCACGACGATCACCGAGAGCTCGGAGAGCGGGTGGATGCGCATCCGCGCGAGCGCGTAGCGGGCGATGTCGAGGATCGCCTGCTCGTCTACCTCGGTGCCGGATTCGTTGTTGACGTCGATCGACATGCTCGTGCTGGTCTACTTCCCCTTGTGCGCGTGCCCGGCCTTGCCGCGGCCGCCCTTGTGGGTGCCGTTCTCGGTGCCGTGCCTGCTGTCGTACTTCTCGTACGCGTCGACGATACGGCCCACCAGCTTGTGCCGTACGACATCGTGGGAGGACAGTCGGGAGAAGTGGACGTCCTCCACCCCGTCCAGGATGTCCTGCACCTGCCGCAGACCGGACTTGGTGCCGTCCGGCAGGTCGACCTGGGTCACATCGCCCGTGATCACGATCTTCGAGTCGAAGCCGAGCCGGGTGAGGAACATCTTCATCTGTTCGGGGCTGGTGTTCTGCGCCTCGTCCAGAATGATGAAGGCGTCATTCAGCGAACGCCCACGCATATAGGCGAGCGGAGCCACCTCGATGGTCCCCGCCGCCATGAGCCGCGGAATGGAATCCGGGTCGATCATGTCGTGCAGCGCGTCATACAGCGGGCGCAGGTAGGGGTCGATCTTCTCGTAGAGCGTGCCCGGCAGGAAGCCGAGGCGTTCACCGGCCTCGACCGCGGGGCGGGTCAGGATGATGCGGTTGACCTGCTTGGACTGCAGGGCTTGGACGGCCTTGGCCATGGCGAGGTAGGTCTTGCCGGTGCCGGCGGGGCCGATACCGAAGACGATGGTGTGCTTGTCGATCGCGTCGACATAGCGCTTCTGGTTGAGCGTCTTGGGGCGGATCGTGCGGCCACGCGAGGACAGGATGTTCTGCGTCAGCACCTCGGCCGGGGTCTCCTGGCCGTCGCTCTCCCCGTTCTCGCTCGCCTTGAGCATGGCGATCGAGCGTTCCACTGCGTCCTCCGTCATCGGCTGCCCGGTGCGGAGCACCAGCATCATCTCGTCGAACACGCGCTGGATGAGGGCGACTTCACGAGGGTCGCCGACCGCGCTGATCTCATTGCCCCGGACGTGGATGTCGGCCGCCGGGAAGGCCGTCTCGATCACGCGCAGAAGGGAGTCGCCGGAACCCAGCACGGTGACCATCGGGTGCTGGGCGGGGACCGTGAACTGTGCTCTCGCCTGCTCCTGCGCGGGGGTGCGAGCTGTGGGTGTCTGAGTCATGGGCCGGCGCTATGGCCTGCGGTTCCTCCTCTTCACGGCCGCGTAGCTGAGGGCGGCCTCGCGATTCCAAGGGTACGACGGTGCACCGACAACGCTGTAGGTCTTTTAGCCCGCCCACCACAAACCGCCCCCGGAACCATCGCGAACCACCTCCTACCGCCCCGTACCACTCCGTACCGCTCCGTACCAACCCGTCCGGGCGCTCCCCGAGCGGCCTCGGCCACCGAAGTCCCCTCTCAGGCCGAGCGGCGGAAGCCGATGGTGGGGACTGCTCGGCGGCGGGGCCACGGGCGGGCCCGTTCTTCCGGCACCAGCCGCTCCAGGAACGCGTACCGCCGCAGCGCGGCCGGGTCCTGGCCGGCGACCGACTGCACCCTGCGCCACCACGCCCCGATCTCCGACCAGCCGGGAGCCGCCAGCGACCCGCCGAACTCCTGGACGGACAGCGCGGCGGTGAGCCCGGCGAAGGCCAGCCGGTCCGCCAGCGGCCAGTCGGCCAGGGTGCCGGTCACGAAGCCCGCCACGAAGACATCGCCGGCGCCCGTCGGGTCGAGGGCCTCCACGGCGATCGCGGGGACCTCGGCGGTCTCCTCGGTCCGCCGGTCCACCGCGTACGCACCCTCCGCACCGAGCGTGACCACCGCCAGCGGTACGTGCTCGGCCAGCGCATGCGCCGCCGACCTGGGGCAGTCGGCGCCGGTGTAGCGCATCGCCTCCTCGGCGTTCGGCAGGAACGCCTCACAGTGCTCCAGGTCGGCCAGAGCGGCCAGGTCCCAGGCGCCCGTGTCGTCCCAGCCGACGTCCGCGAAGATGCGGGTGCCCTCGCTCGCGGCCTGGGCGAGCCAGGGGGCGCGGGTCCCGGGTGTCAGGGACGCGACCGCGGCACGCGCGCGGGGCGGGCAGTCCGGTGCGGGTTCCTCGGGGGGCGGCTCGTGGCCGTGGGAGACCATCGTGCGCTCGTCGTCGTAGGCCATCGAGACGGTTACCGGCGAGTGCCAGCCGGGGACCGTGCGCGACGCGGACAGGTCGATGCCCTCGCCCTGGGCGAGCGCGTCCCAGCAGTAATCGCCGTAGTGGTCGTCCCCGAAGGCCGCGGCGAGGGAGGTGCGCAGGCCGAGCCGGGCCAGTGCCGTGGCCATGTTGGCGACCCCGCCGGGGCTCGACCCCATTCCCCGGGCCCAGGACTCCGTCCCGCGCACGGGGGCCGCGTCGAGCCCGGTGAAGATGATGTCCAGGAAGACGGTGCCCGTCAGATAGACGTCCCAGGGCGGGTCCCCGGGGGCGCGCAGGGTGGCCAGCGGGTCGACGTGGACCTGCCCGTGCTGGGGCTGGGTGAGGTGCTCCGGTTCCTCTCCGGCAATCGCGTGAGACGCGGTCACGGTGCGCTCCCTGACGTGGTGCGGATCAGGCCAGTGTGCACCCTTTCTCCGTGACCGGTCTCGCCTCTGGTTCTCCGTGGCCGGTCTTGCCTCGGGGCGTGGCGGCACCCTGCGCGAGCCCGATCGGTGCGACGGGCGCCGCGCCCGGTGTCGGTGGGTGCCGACGTCTCTCCGGTCGGCGCCCGGGGCTGCTACACGAAGGTGCCGGGGCTACTACTCGAAGGTGTAGGCGTCCACTTCCGCCAAATACCGCCTCCGGCGCTCCTCGTCGTCCTCCAGGAACGATGCCAGGAAGGAGTTGCGGGCCAGCTCGCGCAGCCGGTCCTCGGTCAGGCCCAGCGCAGCACGCACCGCGTCGAAGGTGTCGCCGACGTAGCCGCCGAAGTAGGCCGGATCGTCGGAGTTGACCGTGCACATCAGCCCGGCGTCGAGCATTGCGGGCAGCGGGTGCTCGGTCAGGACGTCCACCGTGCGCAGCCGGACGTTCGACAGCGGGCACAGGGTCAGCGGGATCCGCTCCCGCACCAGCCGTTCGACCAGCGCCGGGTCCTCCATGCAGCGCAGCCCGTGGTCGATGCGCTCGACGCCGAGCACGTCCAGTGCCTCGGCGATGTACTCCGGCGGCCCCTCCTCGCCGGCGTGCGCCACCCGCCGCAGCCCGAGCGCCGCGGCGGCCTCGTACACCTCGCGGAACTTCACCGGTGGGTGCCCGACCTCGGCCGAGTCCAGGCCGACGCCGGTGATCCGGTCGAGGTGCGGCCGGGCCGCCTCCAGGGTACGCAGCGCGGACTCGGCGGACTCGTCCCGCAGGAAGCACATGATCAGCCGGGTGGAGACGCCGTGGTTCTCCACACTGCTGCCGAGCGCCCGCCACAGCCCCTCGACGACCGTGTCCATCGCCACGCCCCGGGCGAGGTGCGCCTGCGGGTCGAAGAAGATCTCCGCGTGCCGCACGCCCTGGGCGGCGGCCCGGGCCAGATAGGCGTCGGCGAGATCCTCGAAGTCACGCTCGGTGCGCAGCACGGCCATGAGCGCGTAGTACAGGTCCAGGAAGGACTGGAGATCCTCGAACCGGTACGCCTCACGCAGTTCCCCGGTGTTCGCGTACGGCAGCTTCACGCCGTTGCGCTCGGCCAGCCGGAACGCCAGCTCGGGCTCCAGCGTGCCTTCGATATGGAGGTGCAGTTCCGCTTTGGGGAGGGGCATCAAAGCATCGTACGGGTGTTCACCTGCGCTTTGGAACCGGCACCCGCAGGAGGTCGTATGCCACCGTCAGCTCCCCCTCGAAGCCCGCGGCCCGCGCCCGCCGCTCGAACTCCTGCGGATCCGCGTAACGCTGGCTGAAGTGGGTGAGCACCAGGTGCCGCACCCCCGCGTCCCGGGCCGCGCGGGCGGCCTGACCCGCGGTCAGATGCCCGTGCTCGGCGGCGAGTTCGATGTCCTCGTCCAGGAAGGTGGACTCGATGACGAGCAGGTCGCAGCCCTCGGCGAGCGCGTGCACCCCGTCGCACAGCCGGGTGTCCATGACGAACGCGAACCGCTGCCCGCGCCGCACCTCGCTGACGTCGTCCAGCGTCACGCCCCGCACAACGCCCTCACGCTGCAGCCGCCCGACGTCCGGCCCGGCGATCCCGTGCGCGGCGAGCCGCTCGGGCAGCATGCGGCGCCCGTCGGGCTCGACGAGGCGGTATCCGTACGACTCGACGGGGTGCGACAGCCTGCGTGCCTCCAGGGTGTACGCGGGGGTCACCGCGAGGGTGCCGTCGCGGTCCACGGGCGCCTCGGTGAGCGCGACGGTCTCCCGGTAGGCGGTGGCGTACCGCAGCCGGTCGAAGAAGCGCTGCCCGGAGCGTGGGTAGTGGGCCAGGACCTGGTGCGGCACCCGGTCCAGGTTGATCCGCTGGATCACCCCGGCCAGGCCCAGCGAGTGGTCCCCGTGGAAGTGCGTGACACAGATCCGGTTCAGGTCGTGGGCGGCGACCCCGGCCCGCAGCATCTGGCGCTGGGTGCCCTCGCCGGGGTCGAACAGGATCCCCTCCCCGTCCCATCGCAGCAGGTAACCGTTGTGGTTGCGGTGCCGGGTGGGAACCTGGCTGGCGGTGCCGAGCACCACCAGTTCACGGACGGACACGGCGCCCTAGCCGGGGGGCCACTGCATGCCGCGACCGCCGAGGACGTGCGCGTGGGCGTGCCAGACCGTCTGGCCGGCGCCGCTGCCGGTGTTGAAGACGATGCGGTAGCTCTCCAGCTTGTCCTCGTCGGCGACGACCCGGCTCTCGCGCAGCACGTCCGCGGCGAGCGACGGCGCGGCGGTGGCCAGCTCGGCTGCGTCCCGGTAGTGCGCCTTGGGAATCACCAGGACGTGGGTGGGCGCCTGGGGGTTGATGTCCCGGAAGGCGACCGTGGTCTCCGTCTCCCGGACGATCGTCGCCGGGATCTGCCCCGCGACGATCTTGCAGAACAGGCAGTCGTCCTGCGGCGCGCCGTCCGCTTGCTCCCCTGCCATACGTGTGTCTCCTCACGCCGGATGATCTCGTATGGGTGCATGGTAGCGAGGGCGGCCGAACCCGGACCCACGAGTCGGACCACCCCACACCGACACCGACACCAGCACCAGCACCAGCACCAGCACCAGCACCAGCGACCCCAGACCTCACGGCAGCCCCCGGCCCGCACAGCGACTCCGGGCCACCTCACAACACGACTCCTGACACCGCACCGCAGTCCGGGCCGCACACCAGCCCTCGTCCGCGGCACAGCCCCACCGGCGGGGCCAGGGACACCGGTGAACCCGCCCACCACGCCCCCCCCACCGGCGGCACCAGACGCACGGCAACCCGGCTGCCCGTACCGCCGCCCCCGGAACCGCACACCGCTCGGGCCGACGCGTCTCAGCCGCGCACCGGCCCGGGCCTCGCGGCACCGTCATGTGTCACGGCAGCCGCGGTGGCGTCTTGGCGGGTGTCGACTCCAGCGCGGCCAGCGCCAGCGCCACCGCCTCGTCCAGCTGGGCGTCCCGGTCGGCCGCCCAGTCCTGCGGGCGCTGCACCACCTCCACGTCCGGGTCCACCCCGTGGTTCTCCACGCCCCACTCGTAACCCTCCAGCCACATCGCGTACTTGGGCTGGGTGATCCGGGTCCCGTCGACCAGGCGGTACCGGTTGTCGATGCCGATGACGCCGCCCCAGGTACGGGTGCCGACCACCGGACCGATGCCGAGCGCCTTGATCGCCGCGTTGACGATGTCGCCGTCGGAGCCGGAGAACTCGTTGGCGACGGCCACCACGGGCCCGCGGGGCGCATCCGACGGGTAGCTGACCGGCCGCATGCCGCGCGGCATGTCCCAGCCGACGATCCGCCGGGCCAGCTTCTCCACGACGAGTTGCGAGGTGTGCCCGCCCCGGTTCTCCCGGACGTCCACGACCAGTCCCTCGCGGGCCACCTCGATCCGCAGGTCGCGGTGGATCTGCGCCCAGCCCGGCGCCTGCATGTCCGGCACATGCAGATAGCCGAGCCGGCCGCCGGAGCGCTCATGGACGTACGCCCGCCGGTCGGCTACCCAGGCGTGGTAGCGCAGCGGCTCCTCGTCGTCGAGCGGGACGACGACGGTGTGCCGCGGGTCGCCGCCGCCGGCCGGCGAGACGGTCAGCTCGACCGGATGCCCGGCCGTGCCGACGAGCAGCGGGCCGGGACCGGCCACCGGGTCGACCGGCCGGCCGCCGACCGCGACGATCGCGTCCCCGGCGCGCACCGCGACGCCGGGCGCGGCCAGCGGGGAGCGGGCCCGGGGGTCGGAGGTCTCCGCGGGCAGGATCCGGTCGATGCGCCAACCGCCGTCCGGGTGCCGGGAGATGTCGGCGCCGAGCAGGCCCTGGCGGGCGCCGGAACCGTAGCCGCCGCGCGGTACGACATAGGCGTGCGAGGCGCCGAGTTCGCCTTGTACCTCCCACAGCAGGTCGACCAGGTCGTCGTGGGTGGCGATCCGGGCGAGGACCGGGCGATAGCGGTCGAGGACGCCGGCCCAGTCGACCCCGCCCAGGTCGGGCCGCCAGAACTGGTCGCGCATGATGCGGCCGGCCTCGTCGTACATCTGCCGCCACTCGGCGACCGGGTCCACGGTCTGCCGGACCCGGTCGAGGTCGACGGTGACACTGGTGTCGCCGTCGTCGTCATGGCCGGCCCGCCGGTCGCTGGGCACCACCCTGAGCCGGTCGTCGGTCCGCAGCAGGACGCGTTTGCCGTCGCCGCTGACCTCGAAGTGGTCGGCGTCGGCAGCGAGATGCTCGATGCGCTGCTGGACGAGGTCGTAGCGCTCCAGCTCGGTCTTGGGGTCCGGGTCGTCGGGCGTGGCCCGGGTGGCGCCGAGGACGCCGCGCACCGGGTGACGCAGCCACAGCACGCCGTCCTTCGCGGCACGCAGATTGGAGTAGCGGGCGGCCTCGACCGGGAACGGGACGATCCGGTCGGCCAGGCCCTCCAGGTCGATACGGGTGGCCGGGGTGCCCTCGCTGTCGGGGGTCTCGTCCCGGTCGGGGGTCTCGAACGGCCGCCCGTGCCGCTGCGGGCCGAACGGGGACGGCGTGGTCGCGGCCAGGGTGATCAGATGCGGGCGGTCGCCGACCACGAAGGCGAGGTCGAAGACGTGCTCGTCGTACACCGGGTCGAAGGACCGGTTCGACAGGAAGGCGAGGTGTTTGCCGTCGAGGGTGAAGGCGGGCGCGTAGTCCTGGAAGCGCAGCGGGGTCGCCTCGGTGACCGACAGATCGGTGGTGTGGGCGAGCCGGAGCTGGCACAGCGGGTGCGGGCCGGGGTGCGACCAGGCGAGCCAGGCCGAGTCGGGCGAGAAGGCCAGCCCGGACACGTCGCCGTCCGGGCTGCGGTCGACCTCGCGCACCTCGCCGGTCTCCCGTTCGACGAGCAGCAGCCGCCCGTCGTGCGCGGCGACGGCGGCCCGGCTGCCGTCGGGTGCCATGGCAAGTTCCAGGACCCGGCCCAGCTGTCCCACGGCGAGCCGCCGGGGTACGGCGCCGGGCGCGAGGCCGGTCGCGGGGGCGAACTCCAGGGCGTCCTCGCCCTCGGCGTCGGTCACCCACACCACCCACTCCTCGCCGTCCGCGCGGAAGGCGCGCGGCAGCCGGGCCCGCACGCCGGGCCGGGCGGCCAGGGCGCGGGCGGGGCCGGAGCGGTGGGTGACCCAGTGGACGGCGCCGCGCACGGAGACCGCGCTGCCGCGCGCGGTGTGGTCGGGGGACGCGGGCCCGAACCAGCGGGCCGCGCTCAGCGGGTACGGCTGGAGGTCCAGGCCCGGCCCGCCCAGGCGTATGTCGAGGCGGCGCGGCTCCGCGCCCGTCAGGTCGTCGAGGAGCCACAGTTCGCCGGCGCTGGAGTAGACGACGCGGCTGCCGTCGGAGGCGGCGTGCCGGGCGTAGAAGCCGTCGATCGGCGTGTGCCGGCGCAGCTCGGAGCCGTCGGGGAGGGAGGAGTACAGCGCGCCGGTGCCCTCGTGGTCGGAGAGGAAGGCGATCCGGTCCCCCACCCACATCGGGGCCTCGATGTTCCCGTCCAGGTCCTCGTGCAGCCGGACGAACTCCCCGGCGCCGTCCGCGGCATGGGCGTTCCGGTCGATCCACAACTTGCCCGCCGTACCGCCCCGGTAGCGCTTCCACCAGGCGGCCTCGCGGCCCATCGTCGCGGACAGCAGCACGGTGCACGGCCCGAACGCCACGTCGCCGACGGGCCCGTACGGCAGGGTGTCCGCGGGTCCGCCGTCGAGCGGGACGGCCCGTGCCCAGCTGCGGCGCAGGCTGGGCTGGCCGTGCGTGCTGAGCGCGAGGACCCGGCCGTCCGGGGTCCAGCCCCGCACCTGAGTGCGCCAGCTCCCCCAGTACGTCAGCCGTCGCGCGGGGCCGCCGTCGACGGGCGCGACATGCACCTCGGGGGCGCCGTCGCGGGTGGAGGTCCAGGCGACGGTGGCGCCGTCGGGCGAGATGCGCGGGTGGGTCACCGGCACGTTGTCCGCGCTGGCCCGCCAGGCCCGGCCGCCGTCCAGGGGGGCGAGCCAGATGTCGTCCTCGGCGGTGAAGACGACCAGATCGCCCCGCAGATGGGGAAAGCGTAGATACGAAGAAGCTCGGGGGACGCCGGCCGAACCCGCCACGCTCGCCGCGTCCGTCGAAGTGGACTCAGTCACCCGGTCACCCTATGCAGCGAACGCCGCAGATGGACCCCGTTCGAATCACTTGCCCGCGACGGGCCGACAGTTGGGGTCGTCCTGGCACCACAGGGTGCGGGTCACGGTCACGGTGACGGTGGGGGCGGGCCGCGGTCCGCTCGGGGGCCGGTAGGTGGGGGGTGGGGTGTACGCCGGTCCGGGGGTGGCGTCGCAGTCGCCGAGGCCGTTGACGTGGAACCGCTCTTGGCCGTCCACCTTGGCGACCAGGTCGCCGCGCACGCAGGCGCCGTCGACGGCCTTGGTGATCCGGCCCTTGACGGTGATGTCCTTCCCATCCTTGGTCCGTCCCTGGCAGTCGACGGAGATGATCGTGCGCTCGGTGGGCGAGGGCGTCCGCGCGGTCGCCGTGCCGCCCGCCGTCGTGCCGTCGCTGCCGTCGCTGCCGCCGGTGCAGCTGAGCCAGCTCACGTCGACGTGTTGCCGTTCGAGCCGCGCCGTCGCGGTCCTGTCGGTGGTGTACGCGACGGTCGCGGTGCTCAGGTCTGTCGGCTGGCAGGCCACCGCGCCGACCACGGCCAGCGCCACGAGCCCCACCACGGCCGTCACCCGCGCGCCGCGCGGCCCGCGCCGAATCCGGCTGAATACCCCCATGAAGGGCAGCGTGCCACCGACCTGTGCACGGCGATAGGCCACAAACGGCCAGTCACCTGTTTGTGTGAGCCCGACCCCGAGCGGCGGGCCGGGGCCAGGCGACGGACCAGGGCCGACGGCCCGTCAGGACCAGCGGCCCGTACGCCCCAACAGCAGGGCCGCAGCGGCGGTCCCCGGGGTCGACGTGCGCAGCACCCTGCACCCCAGGACGCACAGCCACGCCGCAAAGCGCGCCACCGGCTTCGGACACCACGGATAGAGCACCAACCACCAGCCACCCATGCGAGCCCAGCCCGGGTCAACGGACCAGGGCCGACGGCCCGTCAGGACCAGCGGCCCGTACGCCCCAACAGCAGGGCCGCGGCGACGGTCCCGGCGGTCGACGTACGCAGCACCGTGCGTCCGAGGACGTACGGCTTCGCGCCCGCCTGCGCGAAGAGCGCCAACTCCTCCGGGGAGACGCCGCCTTCGGGCCCGACGACCAGCACGATGTCGCCCTCGGTGGGGAGTTCGGCGGTGGCCAGCGGTGCGCTGCCGTGGTCGCAGTCCTCGTGCAGGACTACGGCGAGGTCGGCGTCCGCGAGCAGCGCGGCGACCTGTTTGCTGGTGGCCGCGTCCGCGATCTCCGGGAAGCGCACCCGGCGGGACTGCTTGCCGGCCTCGCGGGCGGTGGCCCGCCACTTGGCGAGCGCCTTCAGACCCCGCTCGCCCTTCCACTGGGTGATGCAGCGGGCCGCCTGCCAGGGCACAACGGCGTCGACACCGACCTCGGTCATGGTCTCCACGGCCACCTCGCCCCGGTCGCCCTTGGGCAGCGCCTGGACGACGGTGATCCGGGGCTGCTCCACGGGCTCCTCTACGACGCTCTCCAGATCCATGAGGACCAGGCGGTCCTTGCCCTCGGCGGCCTTGACCACGCCCTCGATCCAGCGCCCGCGGCCGTCGGTGAGCACGACGTCCTCGCCGGGCCGCAGCCGCTTCACGGACACCGCGTGCCGGCCCTCCGGCCCGTCGAGCACGAACTCCCCGCCGACCGCGCCCACGTCGTCCAGTGAGTCGACCACGAACACCGGCGCCGTCATTGCGAGTCGCCCCCGGCCGACAACGCTGTCCTGGCCGCGTCGAGTTCGGCCGCCAGGGTCTCCACCAGCCGTCCGGCGGGCAGGTCACGGGCCATCCGGTGGCCCTGGCCCGCCCACAGCGCCATGCCCTGCGCGTCACCGGCCTTGGCGGCGGCCTTGCGCAGCGGCGCGGTCAGGTGGTGGACCTCGGGGTAGGCGGCGGGGGCGTACGGGCCGTGCTCGCGCAGGAACCGGTTGACCAGGCCGCGGGCCGGCCGGCCGGAGAACGCCCGGGTCAGCTCCGTACGCGTGAACAGGGGGCTGGTGAGGGCCTGTTTGTGCACGGCGGACGCGCCGGACTCGGGGGTGGCGAGGAACGCGGTGCCGAGTTGGGCGGCGGCGGCGCCGGCCGCGAGGACCGCGGCGATGTGGCCGCCGCGCATGATCCCGCCGGCGGCGACGATCGGGATGTCCACGGTCTCGCGGACCTGGGCGACGAGGGCGAGCAGCCCCAGGCCGGAGCCGTCGTTCTCCGGGATGTCGCGATGGGTGCCCTGATGGCCGCCGGCCTCCACGCCCTGGGCGATCACCGCGTCGGCGCCGGCCCGCTGCACGGCCAGGGCCTCCTCCGCGGTGGTCGCGGTGACCAGGGTGACGATGCCGGCCCGGCGCAGCGAGTCGATGACGTTCCGGCTCGGGACGCCGAAGTGGAACGACACCACCGGCACGGGGTTGTCGAGCAGCACGGCCAGCTTGGCCTCGTAGCCGTCGTCCCGGCCACTGTCCGGGTCGCCGAGTTCGACCTCGTACCAGGCGGCCTCGCCGGCCAGTTGGTGCGCGTACACCTCGACGGCCGCCGGGTCGGAATACTCGGGCTGGGGCATGAAGAGGTTCACACCGAAGGGACGGCCGGTGAGCCCCCGCAACTGCTTGATCTCCTGATACATGCCGTCGGCGGTCTTGTACCCGCCAGCGAGGAACCCCAGCCCACCGGCCTCGGACACGGCGGCGGCGAGCTGCGGGACGGCGACACCGCCCGCCATCGGGGCCTGCACGATCGGATGTGGGCAGAGATCGGTCAGTGGGGAGGACATGACCGCATGTTGTCACGTCCTCCCCACAAGTCCGAATCCGGCATGCGCCTGGCATAAGCCGCCGGCAACCGGTACCTCAGCGCCCGTTGAACGCGTCCTTCAACCGCGAGAACAACCCCTGCTGACCGGGCTGACTGCGCCTACCCGGGGACCGACCCCCGGACCCCCGGCAGCACCCACAGCCCACGTCAACGCCCGTTGAACGCATCCTTCAACCGCGAGAACAACCCCTGCTGACCGGGCTGGAACTGGCCCAGGGGGCGCTCCTCGCCGCGCAGTTTCGCCAGTTCGCGCAGCAGGCGCTCCTGCTCGGGGTCGAGCTTGGTCGGGGTCTGGACCTCGACGTGCACGATGAGGTCGCCCCGGCCGCCGCCCCGCAGATGGGTCACGCCCCGGGTGTGCAGCGGGATCGACTGGCCGGACTGGGTGCCCGGACGGATGTCGACCTCCTCCATGCCGTCCAGCGTCTCCAGCGGCACCTTCGTACCGAGGGCCGCCGCCGTCATCGGGATCGTCACCGTGCAGTGCAGGTCGTCGCCGCGGCGCTGGAAGGTGGTGTGCGGCAGCTCGTGGATCTCGACGTACAGATCGCCGGCGGGCCCGCCGCCGGGACCGACCTCGCCCTCGCCCGCGAGCTGGATGCGGGTGCCGTTGTCCACACCGGCCGGGATCTTCACCGTGAGCGTCCGGCGCGAGCGCACCCGGCCGTCGCCCGCGCACTCCGGGCACGGCGTCGGTACGACCGTGCCGAAGCCCTGGCACTGCGGGCATGGGCGCGAGGTCATGACCTGGCCCAGGAAGGACCGCGTCACCTGCGACACCTCACCGCGCCCGCGGCACATGTCACACGTCTGGGCGGTGGTGCCCGGCGCCGCGCCCTCGCCGTTGCAGGTCTTGCAGACGACCGCCGTGTCGACCTGGATGTCCTTCGTCGTGCCGAAGGCCGCCTCGTCCAGCTCGATCTCGATACGGATCATGGCGTCCTGGCCGCGCCGGGTGCGCGAGCGCGGTCCGCGCTGCGACGCCGTGCCGAAGAACGCGTCCATGATGTCGGAGAAATTGCCGAAGCCACCGGCCCCGAAGCCGCCCGCACCGGCGCCACCGGACTGCGAGAGGGGATCGCCACCGAGGTCGTAGACCTGCTTCTTCTGCGGGTCCGACAGCACCTCGTAGGCGGCGTTGATCTCCTTGAAGCGCTCCTGCGTCTTCGGATCGGGGTTGACATCCGGGTGCAGCTCGCGTGCGAGCCGCCGGAAAGCCTTCTTGATCTCTTCCTGCGACGCGTCGCGGCGCACGCCGAGAACGGCGTAGTAGTCCGTGGCCACTTACGACTCCGCCAGGATCTGTCCGACGTACCGTGCCACTGCGCGTACCGCTCCCATCGTTCCCGGGTAATCCATGCGGGTCGGTCCGACCACGCCGAGCTTGGCGACTGCCTCGCCGCCCGAACCGTAGCCGACCGACACCACGGACGTGGAGTTGAGTCCCTCATGGGCGTTCTCATGACCGATACGCACGGTCACGCCCGGTTCCTTCGCCTCGCCCAGCAGCTTGAGGAGCACGACCTGCTCCTCCAGGGCCTCCAGGACCGGCCGGATCACGAGGGGAAAGTCATGGCCGAAGCGGGTCAGATTGGCGGTGCCGCCGATCATCAGCCGCTCCTCGTTCTCCTCGACGAGCGTCTCCAGGAGGGTGGAGAGCACCGTCGAGACCGTACCGCGGTCCTCGGCCTCGAAGGCATCCGGCAGATCCTCGACGAGACCCGGCACGTCCGTGAAGCGGCGGCCCGCGACCCGGCTGTTGAGCCGCGCTCGCAGATCCGCCAGGGACGTCTCGCCGAACGGCGCCGGGCAGTCGACCATCCGCTGCTCGACCCGGCCGGTGTCCGTGATCAGCACGAGCATCACGCGCGCGGGGGCGAGCGCGAGCAGTTCCACATGCCGCACGGTCGAGCGGGTCAGGGACGGGTACTGCACGATGGCGACCTGCCGGGTCAGCTGCGCGAGCAGCCGCACCGTCCGCGTCACGACATCGTCCAGGTCGACGGCGCCGTCCAGGAAGTTCTGGATGGCGCGCCGCTCGGGCGGGGTCATCGGCTTGACGGCCGCGAGCTTGTCCACGAACAGCCGGTAGCCCTTGTCGGTGGGGATCCGCCCGGCGCTGGTGTGCGGCTGGGCGATGAACCCCTCGTCCTCCAGCGCCGCCATGTCGTTGCGGACCGTGGCCGGGGAGACGCCGAGGTTGTGCCGCTCGGTGAGCGCCTTCGAACCCACCGGCTCCTCGGTGCCGACATAGTCCTGGACGATGGCGCGCAGCACCTGGAGCCTGCGTTCACTCAGCATCGTGCGCTCACCTCCAGCAAGTCGTCCCCGCGGCCTTTCAGGTGATTCAGGTCGTTCAGGTCTTACAGGTCGTTCAAGGTCATTCAGGTCTTTCGCCTGGCACTCTACGCATGCGAGTGCCAGCTTCCCCGCCCCAGTGTACGGCCGTGGGGTGCACCCCGGGCAAGGCTGCTCCCGCCGGATCGTGCCCGGAGGCCATTGGGCACTAGCGTCGGCGTATGACGGCGACTTGGGAAGAGGCGGGCTGGGAGCGGGTGGCCACCGGAGTGGGACGGTGCCGGCTGCCGGGCTGGGACTGCACGGTCGGACTGGTCCTCGGGGCGGGCACGGCGCTTGTCGTGGACGCCGGGTCCAGCCTCGCGGAGGGCGCCTGGCTGCGCGCGCGGGCCGAGGAGATCGCCGGCCTCGGTGTGACCCATCTCGCGCTCACCCACCCCCACTTCGACCATGTCTTCGGCGCGGCGGCGTTCACCGGCGCCGAGGTGTACGCCGCGGTCGGCATGGCCGCGGTGTTCGCCCACGAGCGGGACGCACTGCGCCGGGACGCGGTCCGCCACGGCCTGGACCCGCGGCGCGCGGCCAAGGCGGCGCGCGCCCTGGTCCGCCCCCGCCACCCGGTCCGCGGCGAGCGGACGCTGGACCTGGGCGGCGGCCGGCAGGCGCTGCTGGCGAACGTGGGCCCCGGCCACACGGCCCATGACCTGGCGGTGCTGGTTCCGGGCGACCCCGGGGTCGTGTTCTGCGGCGATCTGGTCGAGGAGTCCGGGGAGCCGCAGGCGGGCCATGACGCCGTGCCGTCCCGCTGGCCCGCCGCCCTCGACCGGCTGCTCGCCCTGGGCGGCCCGGACGCGCTGTACGTGCCCGGTCACGGGGCGGTGGTGGACGCGGAGTTCGTCCGCGGGCAGCGGGACGCGCTGGCGGCACGTTTCGGCGTGTCGTGATCGTCCGCCCGCACCTTCTCCTATCGTCATCCGAATGCGCCAGTACTCACCGGACCTGACCCCGCCGTGGAAGAAGCCCAAGCCCGTCCCCGAGGTCCCGGCCGAGCCCGGCCTGGTGGTGGAGGAGCCCGGCTCCGGCTTCTGCGGCGCGGTGATCCGCTGCGAGGCGGGCACGGTCACCCTGGAGGACCGCTTCGGCAAGCACCGCGTCTTCCCGCTGGAGCCGCGCGGTTTCCTGCTGGAGGGCCGGGTGGTGACGCTGGTGCGCCCGTCGTCGGCTCCGGTACGGCCCACCCGTACGGCATCCGGTTCGGTCGCCGTCCCCGGCGCACGCGCGCGCGTGGCCCGTGCCGGGCGGATCTACGTGGAGGGCCGGCACGACGCGGAGCTGGTAGAGCGGGTGTGGGGCGACGATCTGCGCATCGAGGGCGTGGTCGTGGAGTACCTGGAGGGCGTGGACGACCTGCCGTCCATCGTGACCTCGTTCGCGCCGGGTCCGGACGCGCGGCTCGGCGTCCTGGTGGACCATCTGGTCCCCGGCACGAAGGAGTGGCGCATCGCCGAGTCGGTGGCCAGTGAGCACGCGCTGGTGGTCGGCCACCCCTACATCGACATCTGGGCGGCGGTCAAGCCGTCGTCCGTGGGCATCGCGGAATGGCCGAAAGTACCGCACGGCCAGGACTGGAAGACGGGCGTGTGCCGGGCGCTCGGCTGGCCGGAGAACACGGGTGCGGCGTGGCAGGGGATTCTGTCGCGGGTGCGGTCGTACAAGGACCTGGAGCCGGAGTTGCTGGGGAGGGTGGAGGAACTGATCGACTTCGTCACGGCAGGTGGTGACGCCGGACACCGGTGACGGTCCCGAACTCGCTCGTGTCGAGTTCGACACCCAGGGGTTCCAGCGGGAGAGGGTCACCGAACTTGGTGACACGCTGCGCTCGGTAGTCGGCGACCTCCCCGTCACCGACGGGTTCGGTGAGCAGCACACAGTGCGCCATGATCGGGTCGATGATCAGGTATGCGGTGACCTTGCCCGCCGCGTAGATGGAGCGCTTGATCCCGTAGTCGCGGTCGACGCTCGTTCTGGAGACGACCTCGACCACCGACGTGATCAACTGGGACGGCAGAAGCCGCCCCGAGTCCGGGGCGATACCGCGTTCCAACACCAACAGATCCGGCACAGGCTCGCTGGCCTCGTCGACGATGTCCACATCTGTCGTCTGGAGCCGTCGCCACTGCTTGCGGGGGATCTGGTCCTGCACGTCCTCCACGATCCGGCTGTGCACCAGGCCCGGAGCGGCCGCCATCACGATTTCCCCCCGGAGAAGCTCGACCTTGATGCCCTCGGGAGGCTCGAACTCCTCGAAGAACCTGGTCATCCCGCGTTCGTCCACAGCGGTCATCCTCCGTGGCCCTCTATATCCGCCGCGTACTTTTGGCGGGAGCCTACGAACCAGGTCAGGGACCGAACCGGCGTTCCACACTGATTCACCCCGCCGGGTGATCAGTCCACCAGGTCCCGTACCACCGCGTCCGCCAGCAACCGCCCCCGCAGCGTGAGCACCGCGCGCCCCGCCGCGTACGGCTCCTGCTCCAGCAGCCCGTCCGCCAGCGCCCGGCGCGAGGCCGCAAGGCCCGCCTCCCGCAGGAGTTCCAGCGGTACGCCCTCCCGGAGCCGCAGTTCCAGCAGGATCCGCTCCACGCGACGGTCCTCGTCGGACAGGATCTCCCGCCCGGCGCCCGGCGTGCGGCCCGCCGCCAGCGCCGCCGCGTACGCCCCCGGATGCTTCACGTTCCACCAGCGCACCCCGCCCACGTGGGAGTGCGCGCCCGGGCCCGCGCCCCACCAGTCGGCGCCGCGCCAGTACAGCTCGTTGTGCAGACAGCGGCCGGCGGCGGAGGTGGCCCAGTTGGACACCTCGTACCAGTCGAAGCCCGCCGCGGCGAGGGTCTCCTCCGCGATCAGATAGCGGTCCGCGTGCACGTCGTCGTCGGTCATCGGGATCTCGCCCCGCCGGATACGGCGGGCCAGCCCGGTGCCCTCCTCGACGATCAGGGCGTACGCGCTGATGTGGTCGGGGCCCGCGCCGAGCGCCGCGTCGAGCGATGCCCGCCAGTCGTCGTCCGACTCCCCCGGCGTGCCGTAGATCAAGTCCAGGTTCACCTGCGCGAAGCCCGCCGCCCGCGCCTGAGCCACGCACGCCTGCGGGCGGCCCGGGGTGTGGGTGCGGTCGAGGATCTTCAGTACGTGCTGCCGCGCGCTCTGCATGCCGAAGGAGATCCGGTTGAAGCCGCCCTCCCGCAGGGTGGCGAGGTAGGCCGGGTCGACCGACTCGGGGTTCGCCTCCGTCGTGATCTCCGCGTCCGCCGCGAGCCCGAACTCGGCGCGGATCGCGCCCAGCATCCGCACCAGGTCGTCCGCGGCCAGCAGGGTCGGCGTGCCGCCGCCGACGAAGACCGTGCGGACCTCGCGCGGGTCCTCGCCGAGCACCTTGCGGGCCAGGCGGATCTCGTCGATCAGGGTGTCCGCGTAGTTCTCCCGGGAAGCGAGCACTCCGCCCGTGCCGCGCAGTTCGGTGGCGGTGTAGGTGTTGAAGTCGCAGTATCCGCAGCGGGTCGCGCAGTACGGGACGTGCAGATAGAACCCGAGGGGCCGGCCGGCGGCCCCGGCGAGCGCGGACATGGGCAGCGCGCCGTCGGCGGGGACGGGCTCGCCGTCGGGGAGTGCGGAAGGCATGTGCTCCATTGTCCCGCACGGGCCCACCGACTCCGCCGCCCCGACGCCCCGCTCCGGTCACTCCTGCGGCCCCGAGCCAGTGATCCCACCACCCCCCGGAACCGGACACCCCACAACCCCACAACCCCACGCTCTCGGACCAACCGCGCCGGACCCCGCAACCCGGGACCAGACGCCCCTCAGCCCCGTACCCCGGAGCCTCGCTGCGGCTCCGCGCCCCAGACCAGCCACCCCGGGGCTCCGGGTCGGGCGCCCCCACGTCCCCGCACCCCCGGACCCGGCACCCCACAACCCCACGTCCCCGGACCAACGCCCCACATCCCCACACCCCCCGGAGCCCCGCCGCGGCCCCGCACCTCGGGACCAGCCGCACCCCACCGCGGCTCCGGGGCGGCCGGTTATTCCGCCTGGAGTACCAGCAGGGCCAGATCGTCCTCCGGGGGATGCCCGCCGAAGTCGTGCACCAGCCGTCTGATCCGCTCCGCGATCAGCTCGGCGCTCAGCCCCGTGCAGTCGGCCAGCGCCCGCGCGAGCCCGTCGCCGTCGTCGAACTGGCGGGACCCGCAGCGGCGCTCGGTCACCCCGTCAGTAACGCACAGCAGGCTGTCGCCCGGCCCCAGCTCGATGGTCTCGCTGGTGTATGTGGCGTCCTCGATGACACCGAGCAGGGTCTGCGGCTGCGCCGCCGTGCGGACCTCGCCGTCGGGCCGCAGGACCAGCGGCAGTGGATGACCGGCGGAGGCGAGGGTGCAGCGCACACCGCCGTCGAAGGGGGCCAGTTCGCCGTAGAGGAGGGACAGGAAGCGGGTCTGCGGGCCGTCGCCGGGGGCCACGGCACGGCCGCCGGCCGCGACCAGCGCGCGGGCCGCCGCGTCCGCGGCCTCCATCGCGTCGTCGAGCAGAAGCTGATTGAGGCGGTCGAGCACGTCGGCGACCCGGTAGCCCTCGCGGGCCAGCAACCGCAGCCAGGGCCGGGCCAGGCCGATCACCACGGCGGCCTCGGGGCCCTTGCCCTGGACGTCGCCGACCGCGAAGCACCAGCGGCCGTCGCCGGCCGGGAACAGGTCGTAGAAGTCACCGCTGGGCCCGCCCTGATCGCACGGCTCGTAGACGAGCGCGCTGCACATCCCCGGGATCTCGGCGACCGCACCGGGCAGCAGCCCACGTTGGAGGACGGCGCTGATGGTGGCCTGCCGGGCGTACTGGCGGGCCGCGCCGATGGCCAGAGCCACCCGGCGGGCGAGGTCCTCGACCAGTCCGGTGATCTCGTCGGGGAAACGGGCGAGGCCGCACCGTCCGATGACCAGTGTGCCCAGCGGCCGGCCTCCCACGATCAGCCGGTACGCGAGCGCCGTGCCATGGCCGGACTGCGGGCCGAGGGCCTCGGCGGGCCAGGGGTAGGGCTCGGGTCCGGACCGCAGGCCGTTACGGGGGCGCGGCGGCTCCTTGTCCAGACTGCGGCGCAGTTCCTCGATGCGGTTCTCGCTCTCGTGCCAGACCCGGGCGAGCCGCGGTCCGGCGAGGCCCGTACCGTCCGCCCAGCCGCTCCGGACGGTCGACTCGTCCTCCAGCCACACCGCGCACCAGTCGGCGAGGCGCGGCACGATCAGCTGCCCGGTGAGCGCGGCGACCAGGCTTTCGTCGAGCTGCCCGGCGAGCAGGTCGGATGCCTCGGCCAGGAAGGACAGCGCGCCCCGGCCGAGCCAGTCGCGGTCCCGTCCGGCCCGGTGCGGCTCGGGCGCGAGAATCTCGGCGACGGCCAGTTCACGCTCCCCGGTGTACGCCTCGAAGCCGTCGCCCGCCGGGGTGTCCTCCGCGGGCAGCCGCGCCCACACCGTCTTGGCGCCCGTGCGGTAGGTGACGCCCCAGGACTCGGCGAGCGTGGCGACGAGGCGCAGCCCGCGCCCGTACTCCGGGGTCTCGTACGGTGATCCGGCGGCGTTGTCGCGCGGCGCGCGCGAGGGGTGGTGGTCGCCGACCTCGACGACGACGGCGCCGTCCTTCTCCAGTCGACAGGCCAGTTCGACCTCGGTGCCCGCGTGGACGACGGCGTTGGTGACGAGTTCGCTGACCACGATCATGACGTCGTCGGCGAGCCGCTCGCGGGTCACGAGGCCGAGTTCGGTCCACTCGGCGAGCGCGCCGCGCACCAGCGCGCGGGCGGAGCCGGGCGCGAGCGGGCTGCCCGGCAGGGTCGCGCACGTCCTGGTGGGCAGGTCCGCGCCCTCATGCGCGGGCGTGGAAGCGGGCGCAGGCGTGGAAGCGGAAGCGGGCGTAGGCGTGGAAGCGGGCGCAGGCGCGGTCGGATGCGCGGTCGCGGTCGGATGCACGGACGGCTCGAAGCCACGGTGAGCGGTCTCCCGTTGCGTCGGTATGGCCCCCATTGCCAGCTCCCCGAGCGATTCGGACGATTATGCCTCGGTCGTTGCCGAATCAGGGTGACAGACCGAGCGCGTCCATGAGCGCGGAGTCACCGAAGTGGCCCGCCATGCGTGAGAACCGTGCTACGAGGTGTTACGGGTGTGCCCGAAGACGGACAGAAACGGCCACAACCGCGAAGGGGGCGGGCGGGCTACGCCTCGCGCGCACCGGCGTACATCTCGTCGATCAGGTGCTTGTACTCCCGTTCCACCACGGGCCGCTTCAGCTTCAGGCTCGGCGTGATCTCACCGTGCTCGACGTCCAGGTCACGGGGCAGCAGCCGGAACTTCCTGATGGCCTGCCACCGCTGCACCCCCTCGTTGAGCTCCTTGACGTACCCGTCGATGAGGGCGACCGTCGCGGGCGCGGCCACGACATCGGCGTACGACCTGTCGGCCAGGCCGTTCTCCTTCGCCCACTCCAGGATGGCGGCCTCGTCGAGGGCGATGAGCGCGGTGCAGAAGTTCCGGTCGGCGCCGTGCACGAGGACATTGGAGACATACGGACAGATCGCCTTGAATCGACCCTCGACCTCGGCGGGCGCGATGTACTTGCCGCCGGACGTCTTGATCAGGTCCTTCTTGCGGTCGGTGATGCGCAGATAGCCGTCGGGGGACAGCTCGCCGATGTCGCCCGTGCGGAACCAGCCGTCGGACTCCAGCACCTCGGCGGTCTTCTCGGGCAGCTTGTGGTAGCCCTGCATGATGCCGGGTCCGCGCAGCAGGATCTCGCCGTCCTCCGCGATGCGCACCTCGCAGCCGGGCAACGGCTTGCCGACCGTGCCGGTGCGGTACGCCTCGCCGGGGTTGACGAAGGAGGCGGCGGCGGACTCGGTGAGTCCGTAGCCCTCCAGGATGTGGATGCCGGCGCCGGCGAAGAAGTAGCCGATCTCCGGCGCGAGCGCGGCGGAGCCGGAGACACAGGCGCGCAGACGGCCGCCGAAGGCCGCGCGGATCTTGGCGTAGACAAGCGCGTCGGCGACCTTGTGCTTGGCGGACAGGCCGAACGGCGCGCCGGCCGTGCCGGTGCGCCGGAAGCTGTCCTGGCTGGCCTTGGCGTACTCGCGGGCGACCTCGGCCGCCCACTGGAAGATCCGGTACTGGGCGGCGCCGCCGGCCCGGGCCTTGGCCGCGACGCCGTTGTAGACCTTCTCGAAGATGCGCGGCACGGCGGCCATGTACGTCGGCCGGACGACCGGCAGATTCTCGATGAGCCTGTCGACGCGGCCGTCCACCGCCGTGACATGGCCGACCTCGATCTGGCCGAAGGTGAGCACCTTGCCGAAGACGTGCGCCAGCGGCAGCCACAGATACTGCACGTCCTCGGCGCTGATCAGCCCGGTCGCGGCAATCGCCTTCGCCATGTACGACCAGTTGTCGTGCGGCAGCCGCACCCCCTTGGGACGGCCGGTGGTGCCGGAGGTGTAGATGAGGGTGGCGAGTTGGTCCTTGGTGATCGCCGCCACCCGCTCCTTGATCAGCTCGGGGTGCTTGGCCAGATGGGCGGCGCCGCGCCGCTCCAGCTCGGCCAGGGTGAGCACCCCGTCGCCGGTCTCGACGCCGTCCGCGTCGAGCACCACCACATGGGTGAGGTCGGGCAGTTCGGCGCGCTTCTCCCGCACCTTGGCGAGCTGGGCCGCGTTCTCGGCGATCAGCACCCGGCTCTCGGAGTCGGAGAGGATGAACGCCGACTCCTCGGCGTTGGTCTGCGGGTAGACGGTCGTGGTGGCGGCGCCGGCACACAGGATGCCGAAGTCGGCGAGAATCCACTCGACCCGGGTCGAGGAGGCGAGCGCGACGCGCTGTTCGGGCTGTACGCCCAGCTCGATGAGGCCCGCAGCGATCGCGTAGACCCGCTCGGCCGCCTGCGCCCAGCTCAGCGACTTCCAGTCGTCCGGGCCCTGTCCGGAGGCCGGGGGCACCGGGTAGCGGTATGCCTCGGCGTCCGGTGTGGCCGCGACGCGCTCCAGGAACAGGGTCGCCACGGACGGCGGACGGTTCTCGATCAGTGTCTGTGTGTCGCTCACGACATCCTCCGGGGCCCGCGATGGTGCGACTGGCTCAGTGGGGCTGGCTCAGTGCGGCTGAGTGCACCCGCGGGCCGTACGTCCGGGGCGCCGCCCGGCGTTGTTAACCCACGAGTAACTATCGAGCAGAGATCAGGGTAGAGCCCGGCCCGCCGACACGTAAGGGGCGGCGGCCTCACACTTCCCACAGAGAGCGACCCTACGCATGCGCAGGGGCCCGCCGCACTTTCATACGACGCGCCCCCGTTGGTCCCGGTCTGCGGGGTACCCGCATATAAACGGCGGTTACTTCTTGGCCTTGCCCGCCCCCGCGCTGTCATCACTGGACAGCACGGCGATGAACGCCTCCTGCGGAACCTCCACGGAACCCACCATCTTCATCCGCTTCTTGCCTTCCTTCTGCTTCTCCAGCAGCTTCCGCTTGCGGGAGATGTCACCGCCGTAACACTTGGCGAGGACATCCTTGCGGATGGCGCGGATGGTCTCGCGGGCGATGACCCGGGAGCCGACGGCCGCCTGCACCGGCACCTCGAAGTTCTGCCGCGGGATCAGCTCCTTGAGCTTGGCGACGAGCCGTACGCCGTACGCGTACGCCTGGTCCTTGTGGGTGATCGCGGAGAAGGCATCGACCTTGTCGCCGTGCAGCAGGATGTCGACCTTCACCAGGGAGCTGCTCTGCTCGCCGGTGGGCTCGTAGTCGAGCGAGGCGTAGCCGCGGGTCTTGGACTTCAGCTGGTCGAAGAAGTCGAAGACGATCTCGGCGAGCGGCAGGGTGTAACGGATCTCCACCCGGTCTTCCGACAGGTAGTCCATGCCGAGCAGGGTGCCGCGCCGGGTCTGGCACAGCTCCATGATCGCGCCGATGAATTCGGTGGGCGCGAGGATCGTGGCCCGCACGACCGGCTCGTACACCTCGGCGATCTTGCCCTCGGGGAACTCGCTCGGGTTGGTCACGACGTGCTCGTCGCCGTCCTCCATGATCACGCGGTAGACCACGTTGGGGGCCGTGGCGATCAGGTCGAGACCGAACTCGCGCTCCAGGCGTTCGCGGACCACATCGAGGTGCAGCAGGCCCAGGAAGCCGACCCGGAAGCCGAAGCCCAGCGCGGCGGAGGTCTCCGGCTCGTAGACCAGCGCGGCGTCGTTGAGCTGTAGCTTGTCGAGGGCCTCGCGCAGGTCGGGGTAGTCGGAGCCGTCCAGCGGATACAGACCGGAGAAGACCATCGGCTTCGGGTCCTTGTAGCCGCCGAGCGCCTCGGTCGCGCCCTTGGACTGGCTGGTGATCGTGTCACCGACCTTGGACTGGCGGACGTCCTTCACACCGGTGATGAGGTAGCCCACCTCGCCCACGCCGAGCCCGTCGGCCGGCAGCATCTCGGGCGAGTTGACGCCGATCTCCAGCAGTTCGTGGGTGGCGCCGGTGGACATCATCCGGATCCGCTCACGCTTGTTGAGCTGCCCGTCGATGACCCGGACGTAGGTCACGACACCGCGGTAGGAGTCGTAGACGGAGTCGAAGATCATGGCGCGGGCGGGGGCGTCCTGGACGCCGACCGGGGCCGGGAACTCGGCGACGACCTTGTCCAGGAGCGCCTCGACGCCGAGGCCGGTCTTGGCGGAGACCTTCAGGACGTCATCGGGCTCGCACCCGACGAGGTTGGCCAGCTCCTCGGAGAATTTCTCGGGCTGCGCGGCCGGAAGGTCGATCTTGTTCAGCACGGGGATGATCGTGAGTTCGTTCTCCATCGCCAGGTAGAGGTTGGCGAGGGTCTGCGCCTCGATGCCCTGGGCGGCGTCCACGAGGAGGACGGTGCCCTCGCAGGCGGCGAGCGACCGCGAGACCTCATAGGTGAAGTCGACGTGCCCGGGGGTGTCGATCATGTTGAGGATGTGCGTGTTGCCCGGGTCGTGGCTGGGAGCCCACGGCAGACGCACCGCCTGGGACTTGATCGTGATGCCACGCTCACGCTCGATGTCCATGCGGTCGAGGTACTGAGCACGCATCTGCCGCTGCTCGACCACGCCGGTCAGCTGGAGCATCCGGTCGGCGAGCGTGGACTTGCCGTGGTCGATGTGCGCGATGATGCAGAAGTTGCGGATCAGAGCCGGGTCGGTACGGCTCGGCTCGGGCACATTGTTAGGGGTCGCGGGCACGCAGGGTCCTGATTCTTGAGGTATCCGCAGGGTAACGGTCTCGGGTCGGATCGACAGGTCGGGATCGATACGTAGTCTCCATGGTCCCACGGGCGGGGACCGGGGACTGGTTTGGGCTGGCCGCGGGGCCGCTGGTACCGTGAGGGGCTGTGCCTCATGCCCTCTCAGCGCGGGGCACATCTAAAAGATCACCGGCGCGGGACCCATAGGGCCCGTACCAGAACCTGAAAAGGCTCATTCGTGGCGAACATCAAGTCCCAGATCAAGCGGATCAAGACCAACGAGAAGGCTCGGCTGCGCAACAAGGCCGTCAAGTCCTCCCTGAAGACCGCGATCCGCAAGGCCCGCGAGGCTGCTGCCGCGGGTGACGTCGAGAAGGCCACCGAGTACCAGCGCGCCGCCGCGCGCCAGCTGGACAAGGCCGTCTCCAAGGGCGTCATCCACAAGAACCAGGCCGCCAACAAGAAGTCGGCACTGGCGTCCAAGGTCGTGTCCCTCAAGGGCTGAGTCAGCTCCGACTTGACCGCCGGAAGGACCAAGAGCGGGCCCTCTCTCATCCGCTCCCGCCCGGCACCCCGAGTTCGTACGCGGCCTGCGTTCGCCACGCGGGTACGAACTCAGTCATCTTGACCCGCGGCCCCGCCACCGATCCCTTCCCCAGGGCAGGACGGCGGGGCTTTCGGCTGCCCGGGGGTCGGCTGGTGCTGTGGCCGGAAGGTTTGCCGGAAAGCTCGCGGCGTCCGGTGCGGTGCATCGCAAGGCGGAGCATCTCCCGCGTACTGGATGTACTCGGGTGATGCGACAACGCGGCGTGGGGGCACCTCCCGGCCGAAGGCTGGGGGAGTGCCGTGCCGGGCGTCGCGAGCCGGTGAACCTTTCCGATCGCAGCACTAGGCCCGGCCTCTTGAGCGTGCCGCTCGGGCGATGGTCACCACTGCCTTCTCCAGTGCGTACTCGGGATCGTCCCCGCCCCCCTTCACTCCGGCGTCCGCCTCGGCCACCGCCCGCAGAGCCACCGCCACTCCGTCGGGCGTCCACCCCCGCATCTGCTGCCGCACCCGGTCGATCTTCCACGGCGGCATCCCCAGTTCCCGGGCGAGGTCGGCGGGCCGCCCGCCGCGCGCCGACGACAGCTTCCCGATCGCCCGCACGCCCTGCGCCAGCGCACTGGTGATCAGCACCGGGGCGACACCGGTCGCCAGCGACCACCGCAGCGCCTCCAGCGCCTCCGCCGTGCGCCCCTCGACGGCCCGGTCCGCCACCGTGAAACTCGATGCCTCGGCCCGGCCCGTGTAGTACCGCCCGACGACGGCCTCGTCGATCGTCCCCTCGACGTCCGCGACCAACTGCGCCGCCGCGGACGCCAGCTCCCGCAAATCGCTCCCGATCGCGTCGACCAGCGCCTGGCATGCCTCGGGCGTCGCCGACCGGCCGAGGGTGCGGAACTCCCCGCGCACGAAGGCGAGTCGGTCCGCCGGCTTGGTCATCTTCGGGCAGGCCACCTCCCGCGCCCCCGCCTTGCGCGCGGCATCGAGCAGCCCCTTGCCCTTGGCCCCGCCCGCGTGCAGCAGCACGAGCGTGATCTCCTCGGCCGGCGCCCCCAGATACGCCTTCACGTCCTTGACCGTGTCGGCCGAAAGATCCTGCGCATTGCGTACGACCACGACCTTGCGCTCCGCGAAGAGCGACGGGCTGGTCAGCTCGGCGAGCGTGCCGGGCTGAAGCTGGTCCGGTGTCAGGTCACGTACGTCCGTGTCGGCGTCGGCGGCTCTGGCGGCGGCCACCACCTCCCGCACGGCACGGTCGAGCAGGAGGTCCTCCTGGCCCACGGCGAGCGTCACCGGGGCGAGAGGGTCGTCTTGAGCGGTCTTCCTGGCCATCGCGACAAGCATCGCACGCACCACTGACAACGGGCCCCCGGCCCCGCGGCGGCGACATGACCGGGCCCCGCGGGCTACGGCTCCTCGCGCCACCCCTGCCACTGCCCCGCGAGCGCGTCCAGTTCCGCCGGGTCCAGCCGCTCCTCCTCGTCCCGCAGGACGACGAGCCACTGCGCGTCCTCGGCGTCGTCCTCACCGGCCAGCGCGTCCCGCACCAGCCGGGGCTCCTCCGTGACGCCGAACCGCTCCCCGAGCACCTCCGCCACCTCCTGCGCGGCATCGCGGTCGGGCAGCACCAGCACATGTCTCACATCGTTCACGGGGCCATTGTCCGGCGGCCCCGCGATGCCGGACGACCGGCCCGGACGTCAGCCCTTGCGTACGAGCTGCACGTCCAGGTCGATCCTGATGCTCGGCCCGACCACGGCGATCCCCCGCGCCAGCATCGTCTGCCAGCTCACGGTGAAGTCGTCCCGGTGCAGTTCCGTCGTGGCCCGGCAGGCGGCCCGCACCTCGCCCTCCATCCCGTTGCCGAGCCCGAGGTACTCCATGTCGAGCGTGACCGTACGCGTCACCCCGTGCAGCGACAGCGCGCCGGTGACGGCCCACCGGTTGCCGCCCCGGTGCACACACCGCTCGCTGTAGAACTCCAGCGTCGGAAAACGCTGCACGTCCAGGAAGTCCGCCGAGCGCAGATGGTCGTCGCGCATCTGCACGTTCGTGTCGATGGACGCCGCGTCGATCACCACGTGCATCGCGGACTGTTCCACGGGATCGGCGATCCGCACCGCCCCGGCGAAGGTGTTGAACCGCCCATGGATCCGGGCCAGCCCGATGTGCCGTGCGGTGAAGGCGATCGAGGAATGCGTCGGCTCGACCTCCCAGTCTCCCTGCGCCGGCAGGTCCGGCCCCGGGGCCACCTGGAGGGTCACATCGCCCAGCGAGGCCAGCGAGTTCTCGCCGACCATCGTGGTCGCCCGGTACGGCGCGTAGCCCTCCGCGGACACCGCGAGCCGGTACTCACCGGCCGGCACCGTCGTCACGAACGACCCGTAGGGGTCCGTGCCGCCGGCGACCACCGGACGCCCCATGGCGTCGCTGACCGCGAACTCCGCGTGCGCGACAGGCTCGTTGACCGGGTCGAGCACCCGACAGCTGAGCACCCCCGCATCGAGCGGGGTCTGGACGGCCGCGAGCGGGCTCGTCCGGTGCACCCGATTGGTTCGGTTTCCCAGCAAGCGGCCGAACATGTACGACACCCCTGTACGCCTCGACATCAACTGTTGCCGAAAATGCATTCGACCACTGATGCGGCATTCGAGGCAACACGGGCCCACATCGTGGGAATCCAGCGCATGTGATGAGGCAACGCCCGACTGACAGCAACTGACCGTCTGTGAACCGAATTAGCCAAGCAGTTTCCGGTTTCACACAGTCAACACACAGGGAAACTCCCGCAGCCGCTGCCCGGCGCGAGGCCGCGACTCAGCGCGTGGCGCCACGCTCCTGCGCGGCGAAGCGGCGTCGTGCCGCCTCGATCTCGTCCAGGTGGCGGCGGGTCCAGGCGCACATGCCGTTGACCGTGTCGCGCAGTGCCTCGCCCGCCTCGGTGAGGCGGTAGTCCACGTGGGGCGGCACCGTCGCGTACACGGTCCGGTGCACCACTCCGTCCCGTTCCAGCCCGCGCAGAGTCTGCGTGAGCATCTTGTGGCTGATGCCCTCCACCTCGGTACTCAGCTCGGTGAACCGCAGCGTCCGCGTCCCCAGGACGTTGATGATCAGCAGAGCCCATTTGTTGGCCACCCCCGAGAAGATCTCGCGTGCCAGGGAATCGGCGCGCGTCACGTCCGCGTCCCCGGGCGCACGCCGCATCTGCTCGGTTCCCATCGGGTGCCTCTCTTACCGAAAAGTGCGTTCTTCAACGTCAGAGCATACTTACCTATGGTTTCCGAGTAACCGAAGGAGACCTAGGGGAGCACAGCCATGACCATCCTGAAGACCTATGCACGCCTGTGGACCGATGAACTCGACCGTGCTCTACCGCTCCTGGAGCGGCTCACCGGCGAGCAGCCTCACTTGCGGCTGACGTTCCACACGGTCGCCCTCGCCGCCATCGGCGACTTCCTGGTCATCGCGGGCCCCGCCGAGGAGCGCGCGAAGTACAGCCATGCCTCCGCCACCGTCGTCGTCGAAGATCTCGACGCCCTGCAGGCGACTCTCAAGTCCGCTGACGCCACCATCACCACCCCCGCGACCGAGGGCCCGACGGGGCGGTTCCTCTACGCCCGCCACGCGGACGGAGCAGGTGTCGAGTACGTCGAATGGAACCCGGAACTGGTCCGCAGGATCATCCACGCATAGCCCCGCCGTTCCGCGCACTGTCGTTCCTGATCGCTCCGTCGCGCGGACCGGCCGGGAGCGCGGTCAGGTGCCGCTCTCGTCCTGCGGGAGTCTGCCGACCAGACAGGCGCGGACGAAGTCCTGGACGACGGGGTCGGTGTCGTCGGCGGGAGCCCAGGCGACGGCGACCCGGCTGGGGCTGACACCGCTGACGGGGCGGTAGACGATGCCGGGGCGGGCGTAGTAACGGGCGGCGGATTCGGCGGCGAGGGCGATGCCGTAGCCGTTGGCGATCGCACTGAGCCAGTCGTCGGGCCGGTCGGTGACGGCGCCGATACGGACCGGGCGGCCCTCCCGTTCGTCGGCGGCCAGCCAGTAGTCCCGCCAGGCACCGGATTCCTGCGGTGCCGCCACGAACGGCTCGTCCCACAGCTCCCGGAAGGGGATCAGGTCGCGCGTGCCGAGGGGGTGTCCCGCGGGGAGGGCGATCCACCGCGGCTCGCTGAACAGCACCGCCACCCGCAGGGTGTCCTGACCGGGGAAGGGCAGCCGCAGCAGGGCGACGTCGGTGTCACCGTCGGCGAGCCCCGCGGTCGGGTCCGACCAGGCGGCCTGTCGCATGTCGGCCCGCCAGCCCGGCCGACGGCGGGCGAACTCCGCGACGATGCGCTCGGTCGCCTCATTGGCGGCGCTGGCCATGAAGCCGACCCGCAGCACGCGGGCCGCCCGATCGGCCGCGCCCTTCGTCTCCCGCAGCAATCGGTCCCAGTCGGCCAGCAGTCCCGGCGCCCGCGCCGCCAGGGTCCGGCCCGGCTCGGTGAGGGTCATCCCGGCCCGGGACCGGGTGAACAGCCGCACCCCGAGCCGGGTCTCCAACTGCTTGATCTGCTTGGTCAGCGCCGGCTGGGAGAGAAACAGTCGCTCCGCCGCACGCGTCAGGCTCCCCGTGTCCGCCACGGCGACGAAGGAGCGCAACAGCCGGGTGTCCACATCCATCCCTTCAGGTTATAGATGCAGGTATTGGACGCCAAACCGGAGTTCGACCAGGCTGGTCGTGGGCAACCGGGCCTGGGCCCTGCCCACGCTCACGACGTGCTCGGCCGAAAGGGAGGCGCACATGTTCACCGCCTACGTGATCGTCACCGTCCTCACGGTCGCGGCCAACGCCGGGATCGCCGTCGCGGACCTCCTGCGGGCCGGGTTCGTCCTCGCCAACTCCGCCGAGGTGGGCCTCCCGCAGTCCTGGCTCCCCTGGCTCGCCGCGGCCAAGGCCGCCGGAGCCGCCGGACTGCTCCTCGGGCTCCTCGGCGCCCGGCCCCTCGGCGTGGCCGCCGCGGTGGGACTCGTCCTGTTCTTCATCGGCGCCGTCGCCGCGCACCTGCGTATGCGCGTCCACCACAACATCGCCTTCCCCCTCGGCTACCTCGGCCTCGCCACCGCCTCCCTCACCCTCGCCCTCGTCGGCGCGCGCTGAGCGCTCCGCTGGAAATGCCGCGATGCACCGTAGGTCGTCAGCGGCATCATCGTGGCTGGTCGCTCCCCAAGTTCTCGGCTTCGCTCGAACAGGGGGACCCCATCGCGGCGGAGCCGCATATCGATACAGCCCCGCGCCCCTTCAGGACGCTGCCGAACGGCAATGGACCTCGCCGGACCTGCTCAGCAGCCCCCGGAGTCCGCCCGGCGCGTCTGCCGGGTGGCCGGCGTACGTCCCAGACGGACGCCGCGGCCCGCGCTTGGAGCCCGCCGTCAAACAGCGGCTGCGCGCGGAGGAGTTCACCTGGGTCCGCGAAGCGGCCCGACACAGATCCCCGGCACGCGGGCACGGGCACGGGCACTGGCACTGGCACTGGCACTGGCACTGGCACTGGATTCTCGTTCTCAGCCATGCGCCACCCGCAGGCCGCCGCCCGCACCGCCCGATCCGGCGACCGCGAGGGACCCGTCCCGGTCCGTGCGCAGCACCACCGCCCCCACCGCCCGCAGCGCCGCCATGGTCCCGGGTGCCGGGTGACCGTACGGGTTGTCCGCACCGCATGAGACGAGCGCCACCCGCGGGGACACGACGCGTATCAGCTCCGGGTCCTGGTAGGCCGAACCGTGGTGGGCGACCTTGAGCACGTCCACGCCGGCCAGCCCGGCCACCGACGGAGATCTCAGCAGCGCCTGCTGGCCCCCCGGTTCCAGATCGCCGAGCAGCAGCAGCCGCAGCCCGGCCGACCGCACGAGCAGGGTGACACTCGCGTCGTTGGGGCCGTCCGGCTCCGGCCCCGGACGCGGCCACAGCACCTGCCAGGCGAGCGGGCCGGTGCGCCGCTGTTCCCCGGCGACGGCGTGGGTCACCGGAATGTGCCGCCCGGCTACCTCCCTCCTCACGAACTCGGCCTGCTCCGCGGGTTCTTCGTAGCCCGTCGTCTCGATCGCGGCCACCGAGCGCCCGCGCAGCACACCGGGCAAGCCCGCGACGTGGTCGGCATGGAAGTGGGTGAGCACGAGGAGCGGGATCCGGGTGATGCCGAGGTCCCGAAGACAGCGGTCGACGAGCGTCGGATCGGGGCCCGCGTCCACGACCACCGCGCTGCCCTCCCCCGCCGCGAGCACCGTCGCGTCCCCCTGTCCCACGTCGCACATCGCGTACCGCCAGTCGGGCGGCGGCCAGCCCGTGATCACCCGGGTCAGCGGCGCCGGCCGCACCACCAGCAGCAGGAGCAGCAGCGCGCACAGCCCGCACCACCACGGGTGCCGGGCCAGCCGCCGCCCGACGAAGACGACGGCCACCGTGGCCGCGGCCAGCAGCAGCGCCCCCGTCCAGTCGCCCGGCCAGTCCATCCCTCCACCGGGCAGCGCGGCCCCGGTCCGGGCGACCCTCGCGATCCAGTCGGCCGGCCAACTCGCGCACCAGGCCAGCGCCTTCGCCACGGGCATGGCGGGCGGCGCGGCGGCCAGCGCCGCGAACCCCAGCACCGTGGCCGGCGCGATCGCGATCTCCGCGAGCAGGTTGCACGGCACCGCCACCAGACTGACCCGCGCCGACAGCACGGCGACGACCGGCGCGCACACGGCCTGCGCGGCGGCGGCCGCGGCCAGCGCCTCCGCCGCCCGCCGCGGCATTCCGCGTCGGCACAGCGCCGCGCTCCATCCCGGGGCGAGCACCAGCAGCGCGCCGGTGGCCAGCACCGAGAGCAGGAATCCGTAACTGCGGGCCAGCCATGGGTCGTAGAGCACCAGCAGCAGTACGGCCGTGGCCAGCGCCGGGAGCAGGGACCGGCGGCGGCCGGTGGCCAGGGCGAGCAGCGCCACGGCTCCGCAGGCCGCCGCCCGCAGCACGCTCGGATCGGGTCGGCACACGACGACGAAGCCGAGCGTGAGCGCCCCCGCGAGCAGCGCCGTGGTCCGCAGCGAGAGCCCGAGACGCGGGGCGAGTCCGCGGCGTTCGATGCGCCCGGCCAGGCCGGGCGGTCCGACGAGCAGGACGAGCAGGATGGTGAGGTTGCTGCCGGAGACCGCCAGCGTGTGTGTCAGATCCGTCTCCTTGAATGCCTCGTCCAGTTCCGGGGTGATCCGTGAGGTGTCCCCGACGACCAGCCCGGGCAGCAGTGCCCGTGCGTCGTCGGGCAGTCCGTCGGTCGCCGCGCGCAGTCCGGCCCGCAGTCGGCCGGCCAGCCGCTGCGGCCCATTCGGCTCGCCCACGACCTCGGGCACGACCTGCTCTGTCACGCGCAGCACGGCGGCGAGCCCGTCGCCGCCCGTCAGCACGGGGGCCAGCCGCGCGCTCACCCGCAGCCGAGTGGAGGGCAGCAGCCTTAGCCAGCCCGAACGCGCACTCCGCGGGCCGGACTCGGTGGTTCGTGACGGCGCCGGGACATCCGTCCGAGCCGGTGCCGGGAGGTGCGCGCCAGCCGGTGCCGGGACGTCCGCGTCGACGATCATCAGCACCGGTGCCCGCGTCGTCACGGCCGTACCGTCGGCCCGCTCCACACGCCGGACGTCGGCGCGGGCCAGCACCGCCGCCGGGGCCGCGTGATCGCCTCGCACCCGTGGTCTGCTGAGCCAGGGGTCGGAGCCGAGCCGGACCTCCGCGGTCACCGTGGCGTACCGGCGGGCCAGTTCGGGCACCGGTCCGCGGCGCGTGTCCGCCCCATGCAGCCCGGCGGACACGGCCGCCGCGGCGACGCACAGCAGTACAGCGGCGACCGAGAGGCGCGGCCAGGTCAGCCACGCGGGCGCGCGCATCACCCGCCAGGGTCCCGGGGGCAGGCCCTTCGTCCGCGGGTTCGCACGGCGCCGGTCGGCCCGAGCCCCGCTGGTCAGGAACGGAACCCTGCTGGTCAGGAGCAGCAGGACCGCCACGATCAGCGCCCCCACCGCGACACCCGCGGTCCACGGCGTCGGCGCGTCCAACGTCACCGCCGCGGTCGCCCAGGCCGCCAGCGCGGGCGGCACGAGCCGCAGGTCCGCCGGCCCCTCCTGACGGGGGTGCGCCGCGCCGAGCCGCCGTCCGGAAGCGGCGTGCACGGCTGGTCGATCGGCACGGCCCCCGGGTGGGGAGGCGACGGGCGGACCGCCAGTGCTCTCAGGCCCGGCGGACTCGGGCCCAGGCGACTCGGGTCCCGTCGACCCAAGCCCGGTCGGCCCAAGCCCGGTCGGCCCAAGCCCGGTCGACTCGGGTCCCGTGGGCCCAAGCCCCGTCGGCTCGGGTCCCATCGGCTCGGTTCCGGTCGGCTCAGGCCCGGTGGGCCCAAGCCCGGTCGGCTCGCGGATCATGGCTGGATCAGGTCCCGCAGGTCGGCGAAGCGCCGGTCGCCGATCCCCTTGACCTCGCGGAGTTCGTCGACCGAGCGGAAGCCGCCGTGCTGGGTGCGGTAGTCGATGATGTGCTGGGCCAGCACGGGGCCCACACCGGGCAGGGTGTCGAGCTGGTCCACTGTTGCCGTGTTCAGGGAGACCGGGGCCGCGGGTCCGCCCGCCCCGGCCACGGCGCCCGCAGGGCCGGGTCCGGACGCCCCACCCGCTCCGGGTCCGGTCGCCGCAGCGGGACCGCCGACCACGATCTGCTCGCCGTCCACGAGGAAGCGGGCCCGGTTGAGACCGTCGGTGTCGGTGCCCGGACGCACTCCGCCCGCCGCGCTCAGCGCATCGACGACCCGCGAGCCCGCGGGCAGGCGATGGATTCCCGGCTTGCGGACCTTGCCACCGACGTCGACCACGATCTCCGCGCCCGTCGTCCCCGGAGCGGCACCTGCCGAGCCGTCCACCCCGATCCCGCCGCCGTGCCCCACCCTCGCGCCGTCCTCACCCGCCCCGCCTGTTTCCCCCTTCGTCCTGTCCGCCGCGAACGGTGCCTCCGCCCGCACCACTTGTGGCGCGCGCACCGACTGGGTACGGCCGGCCCAGAAGTGCTGCACGGCGAACACCGCAACCACGGCGAGCAGGACCGCGAGCGCGACCACACCCCGTCGCTCCAGTCCGCATCTGGTCTGCAGCCACAACGGCATGCGCTCCCGCAAAGCGGTCCCGGCGCGCTCCCGCCAGCCCGGCGCCCCGGACGTGTCCAGGGCATCTGCCCGGAGGGTGTCCTGCACACCAGGGGCGTCCAGGTCCGGCGACGCGACAACGGCAGCCGTCCAGGCCGGACTCGACCCGGCCGCCCTACCGGTCCTTGCCGCCGTCCCCTCCTCCGCCGCCTCCGGCGTCGTCGTATGCGCACGGGCCGGTGCGCCCGGCGGGCCATGGCCCGACTCCCGGCGCTGCCCTGGGTCCTGGCGTTCGGTTGGCCTTCGGCGTTCGCCTGACTTTCGGCGGTCCTCTGACTCCGGGTGTTCGCCGGACGATCGGCGTCGGGTCCCATCCCGGGGTTCCCCGACGTGCTCGCCGAAGAGGAGTTCCGCTCGGCGGCGCAACTCCTCGGCCGGTGCGTGGCGGTGGCGTGGTTGTCGACGGCCGCCTGGGCGGCGGGTGGCTGGGTAGCGGTGTCGGGTCCGGCCGTCGGAGGCGGGGCTGCGGCCCGGGCCGCTGGTCGCGGTCGCGATGCGTGAGCGTGATCGAAGTGGCATGCGACGAGGATCGGGCATTCCGCCACTTCGCGATGATCTTGCTCAATTCCCGGGGATTACCGGCCGGTTGTGGAAAACTTCCTCACCCACACGAGTGCCATGACGCACCATGACACACCGTGGCCTGCCACGACCTACTGTGGCCCGCAGCCTGCCACGACCCGCCGTGACCCGCCACAACCTGCTGTGACCTGCCGCGCCCCGCCACGGTGTGTCACGGCGTCACCTCGGCGAGACGACGGCGCCCAGCAGCCCGGGCCCGGTGTGCGCACCGATCACCGCCCCGACCTCGCTCACATGCAGGTCGACCAGCCCCGGCACTCTGGTCCGCAGCCGCTCGGCGAGGGCCGACGCCCGGTCGGGGGCGGCGAGATGATGGACGGCGATGTCGACGTCGACGCCGCCCGCACGGTCGGCGACGATCTCCTCAAGGCGGGCGATCGCCCTCGACGCCGTACGCACCTTCTCCAACAGCTCGATGCGGCCGCCCTCCAGTTGCAGCAGCGGCTTCACGGCGAGAGCGGAGCCCAACAGGGCCTGCGCGGCGCCGATACGGCCGCCGCGGCGCAGATAGTCGAGCGTGTCGACGTAGAAGTAGGCGGAGGTGCCCGCGGCCCGTTTCTCGGCCGCCGTGACCGCCTCGTCCACGGTGCCGCCCGCTTCCGCCGTCTCGGCCGCGGCGAGCGCGCAGAAGCCGAGGGCCATCGCGACCATCCCGGTGTCCACCACCCGTACCGACACGGGCGCCTCGCGCGCCGCGACGACCGCGGCGTCGTACGTACCCGACAACTCGGCGGAGAGATGCAGCGAGACGATGCCGGTGGCGCCGGACTCGGCGACCCTGCGATAGGTCTCCGCGAACATCGCCGGGCTGGGGCGGGACGTGGTGACGGGCCGTCGCTTCTGCAGCGCCTGGGCCAGGGAGCGGGTCGAGATCTCGGTGCCCTCTTCGAGCGCCTGGTCGCCGAGGACCACGGTCAGGGCCACCGCGGTGATGCCGTGCCGATCCATCGTCCGGGGCGGCAGGTAGGCCGTTGAATCGGTGACGATCGCGACATGGCGGGACATGAGCTGGAGGTTACCTGGCGTATCGCCCGCGCTGCAGCCCGACCCCGCTCACCTGGGCCGGAACCCGGGGATCAGGTGGTGCTCTCGGGCCGGTGCTTCTGCTGCCAGGGGTAGGTCGGCCGCGGGCCCGGCGGGGTGATGGCGGGCCGGTTAGGTTCCGCGGCCGGTTCGGACCGCGGGGAACGGTGCCAGGTCTGCGGGCCGTTCGGGCTTTCGGCCCCGGCGGCGTCGGGCCACGAGGGCGCCGGGGATCCCGGCTGCTGGACCGGGGGCGGCGGTGCCGCGGCGGCGTCCGGTTCGTCACGCTGCCAGTGCCGCAGCGCGCCCGTCTCGATGTCGATCTGGGCGCTCAGCGCGTCCAGGTCGTCGTCGGTGAAGCGGTGGGCACGGTCCCGGGCGGCCCAGCGCAGCGCGTCCGCGGACTGGGTGATCCGCTCGGTGCGCCTGCGCAGTTCGGGCAGGCGCGCAGCGAGTGCGGCCCGGTCCGGCTCGGACTCCAGGCGCTTGAGTTCGTCGTCCAGTTCGTGGCCGTGTGCGCTCAGCCGCTCGAAGAGGCCGAGCGACTCCCTCAGCGACGCGTCCTCCGCCACGCCCACGTGCAGCGCGTCACGCGTGGCCCGCATGGAGGCGCGCAGGTCGAGCCGGAGCTTGGCGATCTCGCTGGCCGGGCCCAGCTGGGCGAAGGACTTGGCGCGCAGCGTGTGGTCCTCGACCGTGCGGCGGGCCTGTGTGACCGTACGGTCGACGCGCCGCTTGGCCGCACCGATCACCTTGATCGTGGCGTACCCGGCCAGGACGACGAAGAGCAGGAAGAGCACGGCGAACACGGTGATCACTGTTTCCACAACGCTCCTCCTCCGACCTCACGGCGCGCCCCGCCCCGCTCCTCCACGGTAAACGCAGCGGGCAGGCCCGGAGTTCCGGAAAAACCCCGAACCTGCCCGTAGGGGACTCCCCGGAGGCCGTGACCACCGCGGTTACGCAGGGACGATGTTCACCAGTTTCGGTGCCCGGACGATCACCTTGCGGATGCCGGCGCCGTCCAGCGCGGCGACGACCTTCTCGTCGGCCAGCGCCACCTTCTCCAGTTCCTCCTCGGAGATGGACGGCGGGACCTCCATGCGGGCCTTGACCTTGCCCTTGACCTGAACGACGCAGGTCACGGTCTCGTCGACGACGTAGGCGGGGTCGGCGACCGGGAAGTCCCGGTGGACGACGGAGTCGGTGTGGCCCAGCCGGTGCCACAGCTCCTCGGCGATGTGCGGGGCCAGCGGGGCGATCATCAGCACCAGTGGCTCGGCGATGGTGCGCGGGACCGCTCCGCCCGCCTTGGTCAGATGGTTGTTCAGCTCGGTGACCTTGGCGATGGCGGTGTTGAAGCGCATGCCCTCCAGGTCCTGGCGGACGCCGTCGATCGCCTTGTGCAGGGCGCGCAGCGTCTCCTCGTCGGGCTCGGCGGCGGAGACGGTGACCTCGCCGGTGGTCTCGTCGACGATGTTGCGCCACAGCCGCTGCAGCAGCCGGAACTGGCCGACCACCGCGCGCGTGTCCCACGGCCGGGACACGTCCAGGGGGCCCATGGCCATCTCGTACAGGCGCAGCGTGTCGGCGCCGTACTCGGCGCAGATCTCGTCGGGGGTCACCGCGTTCCTCAGCGACTTGCCCATCTTGCCCAGCAGGCGGGTGACCTGCTCACCCTGGTAGAAGTAGGCGCCGTCGCGCTCCTCCACCTCGGCGGCCGGCACCGCGATGCCCCGGCTGTCCCGGTAGACGTACGCCTGGATCATGCCCTGGTTGAACAGCTTGTGGAACGGCTCGGCCGACGACACATGCCCCAGGTCGTACAGGACCTTGGACCAGAAGCGGGCGTACAGCAGGTGCAGCACGGCGTGCTCGGCGCCGCCGACGTACAGGTCGACGCCGCCGTGCGGCATGCCCTCGCGCGGGCCCATCCAGTAGCGCTCGATCTCGGGGTCGACCAGCTGCCGGTCGTTGTGCGGGTCCAGGTAGCGCAGCTCGTACCAGCAGGAGCCGGCCCAGTTGGGCATGGTGTTGGTCTCGCGGCGGTACTTCTTCGGCCCGTCGCCCAGGTCCAGGGTGACGTTGACCCAGTCCTCGTTGCGCGACAGCGGCGTCTCGGGCTCGGTGTCGGCGTCGTCCGGGTCGAAGGTGCGCGGCGAGTAGTCCTCGACCTCGGGCAGCTCCAGGGGCAGCATCGACTCGGGCAGGGCGTGGGCGGTGCCGTCCTCGTCGTAGACGATCGGGAAGGGCTCGCCCCAGTAGCGCTGGCGGCTGAACAGCCAGTCGCGCAGACGGAAGTTGACGGTGCCCTCGCCGATGCCCCTGCGCTCCAGCCACTCGGTGACGCGCGCCTTGGCCTCGGCGACGGGCAGGCCGTCCAGGGAGATCTCGTCGTTCGAGGAGTTGATGATCTTCGCGTCGTACGACGCGAAGGCGCCCTCCCACGTCGAGGTGTCGGTGCCGCGGCCGTCGGTCGGCTCGACGATGCAGGTGATCGGCAGTTCGAAGGCGCGCGCGAACTCGAAGTCCCGCTGGTCGCCGGCCGGTACGGCCATGATCGCGCCGGTGCCGTAGCCCATCAGGACGTAGTCGGCGATGAAGACGGGGACCTTGCCGCCGTTGACCGGGTTGGTCGCGAACGCGCCGGTGAAGACGCCGGTCTTGTCCTTGGCCTCGGCCTGCCGCTCGACATCCGACTTCGAGGCGGCCTGCGCGCGGTAGGCGGCGACGGCCTCGGCCGGGGTCGCGTGGCCGCCGGTCCACACCTCGTGGGTGCCCTCGGGCCAGGTGGCCGGGGTGAACTTCTCGACCAGCGGGTGCTCGGGCGCCAGCACCATGTAGGTCGCGCCGAACAGGGTGTCCGGGCGCGTGGTGAAGACCGTGATGTGCTCGCCGTCGATCGGGAAGTCGACGCGGGCGCCCTCGGAGCGGCCGATCCAGTTGCGCTGCTGCAGCTTGATGGCCTCGGGCCAGTCCAGCTCCTCCAGGTCCGCCAGCAGCCGGTCGGCGTACGCGGTGATGCGCATGTTCCACTGGCGCAGCTTGGCCTTGAAGACCGGGAAGTTGCCGCGCTCGGAGCGGCCGTCGGCGGTGACCTCCTCGTTGGCCAGCACGGTGCCCAGGCCCGGGCACCAGTTGACGGGCGCGTCGGAGGCGTAGGCCAGCCGGAAGCCGCCCAGCACGTCGGCGCGCTCGGTGGCGGTCAGCTCGTGCCACGCGCGCGTGTGGCCGGGTACGACGCGCTCACCGGACTCGAACTGAGCGATCAGCTGGGAGATCGGGCGGGCCTTGCCGGCCGCGTCGTCGTACCAGGAGTTGAAGATCTGCAGGAAGATCCACTGGGTCCACCGGTAGTAGTCCGGGTCGATCGTGGCGAACGACCGGCGCCTGTCGTGGCCCAGGCCCAGCCGGCGCAGCTGGGACTTCATGTTCTCGATGTTGGCCTCGGTGGACACACGCGGGTGCGTGCCGGTCTGCACGGCGTACTGCTCGGCGGGCAGGCCGAAGGCGTCGAAGCCCAGGGTGTGCAGGACGTTGTGGCCGGTCATCCGCTGGAACCGGGCGAACACGTCGGTGGCGATGTAGCCCAGGGGGTGGCCGACGTGCAGACCCGCGCCGGAGGGGTACGGGAACATGTCCATGATGAACTTCTTGGGCTTGGCGACCGTCGCGGGGTCACCGGCCAGGTCGCCCTTCGGGTTCGGTGCGGCGTATGTGCCCTCGGCGTCCCAGAAGTCCTGCCAGCGTGCCTCGACCTCGGCGGCCACGGCGGCCGTGTAGCGGTTCGGCGCCGCCTCTGCCGACCCGGCGGCAGCGACAGCGGGGTTCGTCTCGCTCATGATCCTCAAAGCTCCATCGGTCGTCTCTGCCTGCGGAAACGAAAAATCCCCTCACACAGGAGGGGATGCCGCGCCGATGCCGACCACGGGACTCACCGGTGGTCGGGACTGATCAGCGCGGCCCGCTAAGCAGAAGGCGTACGGCACGCATGGCGACAGGGTACCGCATGGCCTTGAGCAAGCCGTGACGCGCTTGCGTATGCCTGGTTGACCCGACAGGCACGTCCCGACGACCACTGCCTGACAAGCACTGCCCGACAAGCGCTGAACGAGGTTCAGACATTACTTCGCGTAACACCTGCTAACGGACATTGCAACGGTCGCATTGTCCTTTGATAACAACGCAATAACTCAAACCTCGAACTGATCGGTATGACGCCGCTTAGAGTGCGGCAGCGGGACCGCTCACCCGGACTGCTCGGAGTTACCCCCCATGAACCCTCGTCGTAGTAACAGCTCGCTCCCCAAACCGGGCCGCTCGGCCTATGGGGTGGCGAGCGCCGTCATCCTGCTCCTCATACCCGTGGTCGTGCTGCTCGGAGGCAACTGGCTCCAGGAATTCCTGAACTTCGGTGCAGGCGTTCTGTCCCTGGTCTGCCTGACCTGCTCGGTGATCTGGGGCCTCGTCGCCCAGGACCGGCTGATCCTCAACACGCGGCAGCGGATCGTCGCCCAGGGCATCCACCGCGTGACCGCCGTCGCGTCGATCGCCTTCCTCCTGGTGCACATCACGATCAAGCTGGCGCTGGACCACACGGTCCTGATCGCCGCGGTGATCCCCTTCAGCCTCGGTGTCTCCGGCAGCGGCGGGCTCATCGGTCTCGGCTCCCTGGCCGCCCTGCTCATGATCTTCGTGGGCATCACCGGCGCGCTCCGCAACCAGTTCGCGTCCCCGGCGCCGGTGGCGGCGCGCTGGCGTGCCATGCACATGCTGGCCTACCCCGCCCTGTGCGCGGCCCTGATCCACGGCCTGTTCGCGGGCCGCCCGGCGAAGACGTTCTTCATGGTGTCGTACGAGTTGTGCCTGGCCGGGGTGATGGCGGCCCTGGCGCTGCGCGCGGCGCCGCGCCCCGTCAAGCGCAAGGTCGCCGACCGGATCGTCGCCATCCTCGGCAGCGAGGAGCGGGGCGTGGGCCGCGACGACCTGGAAGCGAGCCGGGCCCGCCTGAGCGAGGGCGGCGCCGCGCTGCCGGGCTACGAGAAGCAGGCAGCGTACGCCGACGCCACCGCCTCCGCGCGACGCGCCCCGGAGCCGCAGTACGACGCCCCGGCCGCTCCCGCGGCCCAGGAGGCCACGCCCGGCTTCGCCGCCGCCTACCGGGCCGTCTCGACGCCGCAGCCGCCCCAGCAACCCTTCGCCGCCGACCAGACCGCACGCCTGGACCTGCCACTGGACCTGCAGGCCACGGAGGCGATGCCACGCATGGACGGCCCTTCGAGCACCTCGGGCAGCTGGCCGATCCCGTCCCCGCCGCCGGTCGGCGAGGCGCCCCCGTCGGCGTACGACCCGCTCCAGGACACCGGATACAACATCCCGGTCTATGGCAATCCGGGCGCCGACGGCTACAGCGGCAGTGACGTGTACAACACCGGTGAGACAAACACCGGCTACGGCACGTACCCCCGCAATGACACGTACAGCAGCGGTCCCGCCACTGAACCATCGCCCGGCGCGTCGTTCGACGCACCGGGTTCGGGCGAACCTTGGAACACGCCTTCCGGAGGCTACAGGTGAACGAGGCCCTGCCCGACGTCCCAGAAGTCCGCGTGGTCGGCCTTCCCCAGCTCACGTCGGGCTTCGACCTTGTCGAACGGCTCGATCTGCCCATGCACCTGAAGGTGCACGGGCCGCTCGAACCCCTGGGCGGCGAGCAGCTCGCACAGCTCGCCGAACGCATCAACCTGAAGGGCCGCGGCGGCGCGGGCTTCCCCTTCCACAAGAAGCTGCGCTCGGTCGCCGATTCGGCGATCAAGCGCGGCGTCCGGCCGGTCGTCGTCGTCAACGGAAGCGAGGACGAACCGGCCTGCCGCAAGGACACCGTGCTCATCAACCGTGCCCCGCACCTGATCCTGGACGGGGCGCTGCTGTGCGCGGAGGCGCTGGGCGCCCGCACACTCGTGGTGGGCGTCACCCGTGAGTCCACGCAGCGCTCCATGGAGGCCGCCCTCGCCGAGCGCGGCCTCAGCAACAGCCGGCGTTCGGCGCTACGCGCGAGCGTGCAGCGCAATCCGGTCCGCATGGTCACCGGCGCCGCCGCGTCGCTGGTCCGCTCCATCGACGGCGGCCCGGCGATCCCGCCCGGCCGCAAGATCAGCGCCTCGCAGACCGGCGTCGGCGGCGCGCCCACCCTGCTGTCGAACGCCGAGACGTTCGCCCAGCTGGCGATCGCCGCCCGGATCGGTCCCGACCGCTACGGCAACACCGGCCTGTACGACGAGCCGGGCACCGTCATGCTGACCGTCTCCGGCGCGGTCGCCCGGCCGATGGTGATCGAGGTCCCCACGGGCGTGCCGCTGCGCTACGTCCTGCAACTGGCGGGCGCCCCGCCGGTACCGCAGGGCGTACTGACCGGCGGCTACCACGGCAAGTGGATCGACGCGGCCACCGTCAACGAGGCGATCGTCTCCCGCAACTCCCTGGACGCGGTGGGCGGTTCGCTGGGCGCGGGTGCGATCCTGCCGATCAGCCAGGAGACCTGTCCGCTGGGCGAGTCGCTGCGGGTGGCACAGTGGCTGGCCGAGGAGAGCGCGGGACAGTGCGGTCCCTGCTACCTCGGCCTGCCCGCCGCCGCGCGCGGCATGGCGGACATCCTCAACGGCGGCGGACCGGCCGCCCTGGAGGCGCTCAAGCAGGTCGCGAAGAACGTGAAGCGGCGCGGCGCGTGCTCGCACCCGGACGGCTCGGCGATGTTCCTGGAGTCCACCGTCAAGGCGTTCACGGACGACCTCGCCGCGCACGTCCTCGGAAACGGCTGCGGACGGCCCGTGGAGGGCGTTCTGCCGCTCTTCGAGGGCGGCAGGGCCCCGACGGGCATCCCGGGCGGCGAGGAGGCCGAGGAGGCCGGTCCCAGCCGCCAGAAGATCTACGTCGACTGGACGCTGTGCCGGGGCCACGGGCTGTGCGCGGACATCCTCCCGGAGGTCTTCGAACTGGGCGCCGACGGATTCCCGACCGTCGCGCAGGCGCAGGTGCCCCAGTACGCGGAGGCGAAGGCGCTGCGTGCCGTGCGCCGCTGCCCCGCGCTGGCGCTGCGTATCGAGGAGGACACCCGCTCCCAGGCGCCGTCCCGCAACCTTCCGGTCCTCTCCCAGGGCCGCGGACGCCGCGCCCTCGGCCGCTGAGCACACGGACGGCGGGTCACCCCGGTCCGGGGTGACCCGCCGTCGTACAGGAAACCTGCATCGCAAGGGAACGGGCGCGGCGCGCGAACAGACATCGGAGGAGAACAGGCATCGCACGGGCGCGGTCGCCGCGCGGGAGCAGGTGTCGTACACGCCGAAGGCGGACCATCCGTTCGGATGATCCGCCTTCTACTTCTGTGGAGCTAAGGAGAATTGAACTCCTGACCTCCTGCATGCCATGCAGGCGCTCTACCAACTGAGCTATAGCCCCTCGTGGTCTTGCGGCGGAACCGCATTTCGACCGTGTCGCCCGTGTCTCTGGCGGCGACGGCAACATTACACGGTCGACGGGGTACAGCACCAAATCGTTTCCTTTCTGCCCCGATATCGGCGCTAGTGTCGGCCTTTGTGACCGTGATCGCGCCCTCCGGAACCCGCCTTCGTGTACCGGTCGCCCTGGGGGCGTGCCTGGTGTCCTTCGCCGCGTTCTGGGCCGCGCAACGGGCCGCGCATGTGTCGATGATCGACCTGATGGTGTACCGGGCCGAGGGGGCGGCCGTCCGCGCGGGGGGCGATCTGTACGCCCTGCGGGCGACCGAGGCCCGACTGCCCACCACCTACCCGCCGTTCGCGGCCCTGCTGTTCACCCCGCTGACCCTCCCGGAGACCGCGCTCCTGCGCACCCTGGCGACGCTGGGCAACCTCGTCCTCCTGGTGGCGTTCGTACGGCTGTCGCTGAGACTCGTCGGGCACACGCGCGTGGAGGACGTCTGCTGGATCGCGGCGGCGGCCGTGTGGTGCGAACCGGTCTGGACGACGCTGCGCTACGGACAGGTCAATCTGCTGCTCGCGGTCCTGGTCCTGTGGGACCTCGCACCCCATCGCCCGGGCGGCCGGGACCGCTGGGCGGGCGCCGGCCTCGGCCTTGCCGCCGCGGTCAAGCTGACGCCCGCGCTGTTCGTGGTCCTGCTGGTCACCACCGGCGTCGCGGCTCGTCTCAGGGGTGGCGACGGAGGGCCGTGGCTTCGGCACGCGCGCGGGGCGGCCGTCGCCTTCGCCGTGGCGACCTTGCTGGCGGCGGCCGCCCTGCCGTACGACTCGTGGCGCTTCTGGTCCGGCATGGTGTTCCGCGCGAACCGGGCGGGCCACGCCGAGGACACCGCCAACCAGGCCCTGCGCGGCGTCCTGGCCCGATTGCTGCACACGCCGGAGCCGGGAGCCCTCTGGGCCCTCCTGGCGGCTCTGACGGCCGTTGCCGGGTTGTGGGTTGCGGTCGCCGCGGAGTTGCGGGGCCGGCGCTCCTGGGCGGTGGCCGCCTGCGCGGTGACGGCGCTGCTGATCAGCCCCGTGTCGTGGTCGCACCACTGGGTGTGGTGCGTGCCCGTGATGCTGCTGCTGTGGACGCAGGGCCACCGGGTGGTGGCCGGGGGCACGCTGGTGGTGTTCTGTTCGTACGCCCTGTGGTGGGTGCCGCACGGCGACGCGCGGCCCGAACTGCGTCAGGATGGCGCGGAGTTGACGCTGTCGGCCCTCTACGGAGGGGTCGGTCTGCTCTTCCTCGTGCTCGCCGGGCATCGTTGCCGGGGCCCGGGGAGCGGCGCTCAGGCCGTGACGAACGAATAGAACCGCTTGAGGGTGCAGTGCTCCTCCAGAAGGCGGCCGTAGATCGGCTCGCCCTCCAGTTCACGGTACGTCTCGATCGGGTCGCCTTTTATGATCAGCGCCCGCGCGCATTCCTCGCACCAGTACTGGTATTCGGGATTGATCGGCTCCATGTCACGGACGATCGGCGTGCCGCTCCCGCACCAGTCGCACTTTCGCCGGTGTGCCCCCATCGATCAGCTCCAGCTGTGGCCGCAGGCCGTGCACACGTAGGAGATTCCGCCGTTGTCGCCCAGGACTTGGGCCACCTGCGCGGAACCGCAGGAAGGGCAGCTGAGCCGGGTGATCGTGTCCCGTATCAACGCCGCGTCGAGGAGGTGGCCGACCTCCTCAAGGATGCTCGCAGGCATCGCTACTCCCTCCCGTCGGGCCGCGCCCCCTTCCGGCCGTTTGATTCTGCCACGGCCGGACCAATACGGTCAGCGACGCCTCAGTACCAGTCCGGACACGGCAGCCACGGCGACCGTACCGGCCGGCGCCCCTGCGCACGCCGAAAGCACCTCCGCAGAGGTATACGCCGACGGGGCCCCTAGTGACTCAAGCCGGTTCAAGAACAGTGTGCCGAAGGCCGTCACGCTGTGGACGCCGTTCAGGGCGGCGGCAGAGGCATCCAGGTGGTGCACCGGGAGCGCGAACTCCCGGTCATGGTGGCCACGCTGCGGCACCGGAGAACGAAGGGGCGCGTGTGAAGGTCGCGTTGCCGAGGAAGCGCCGAGCGCGGCTGTGGCCGCCGCCGGACGATAAGGCAGCCGGACGAGGGGACCGCCGAAATCATCCGCGTATGGAAAGCAGAAAATCCCGCCCCCGAAGGGACGGGACCCTCATCAATGATCTTTGACAACTCGACAGAGTATCGATCCGTGGAGCTAAGGAGAATTGAACTCCTGACCTCCTGCATGCCATGCAGGCGCTCTACCAACTGAGCTATAGCCCCTTGCGCCACGCGGCGGAGCCGCATGGTGTCTCGCCCCGCCGGGCGGGTCGAACAAGAAGAACTCTAGCCTGCGACCTGCCGGAAAGTGAAATCCAGGTCGGGCCCCGCAAGGCTCAGTCGTCGTCGCCGAGGACGGGCTCCGGGAGGGTGCCCGCGTTGTGCTCCAGGAGGCGCCAGCCGCGGGCTCCTTCGCCGAGGACCGACCAGCAGCAGTTGGAGAGCCCGCCGAGGTTCTCCCAGTGCCGGGCCTCCAGGCCGAGGAGGCGCCCGATGGTGGTGCGGATGGTGCCGCCGTGGCTGACGACCACGAGGGTGCCGTCCTCGGGCAGCTTCTCGGCGTGCCGCAGCACGACGGGGGCCGCCCGGTCGGCGACCTCGGTCTCCAGTTCGCCGCCGCCGCGGCGGATCGGCTCGCCCCGTTTCCAAGCGGCGTACTCCTCGCCGTACCGGGCGAGGATCTCCTCGTGCGTCAGCCCCTGCCAGAGGCCCGCGTAGGTCTCCCGCAGCGCCTCGTCGCGGGTGACGTCGAGGCCGGTGAGGGCGGACAGCTCGGCGGCGGTGTGCGCGGCCCGCCGCAGGTCCGAGGCGATGATCGCGTCGGGCCGCAGGGAGGCGAGCAGCCGGGCGGCGCGGCGGGCCTGCCCGATGCCGGTCTCGGTCAGCTCGACGTCCGTGCTGCCCTGGAAGCGGCGCTCCACGTTCCAGGCGGTCTGGCCGTGCCGCCACAGGATGACGCGCCGCCCCCGGCCGGTGCGGGCGGTCATCTCGCCGGTGGGGCTCATCGCCACTCGCCGCCCGTCTCGGCCGCTTCCTCGGCGGCCTGCAGCCGGGCGTACTCCTGTGCCTTGCCGCGGGTGGCCTTGGCGTCGTCTGACAGCTCGATCTCGGGGCAGTCCTTCCACAGCCGCTCCAGGGCGTAGAAGACGCGCTCCTCGCTGTGCTGGACGTGGACGACGATGTCGACGTAGTCGAGCAGGATCCAGCGGGCCTCGCGGTCGCCCTCGCGGCGCACCGGTTTGGCGCCGAGTTCCTTCTGGAGCCGCTCCTCGATCTCGTCGACGATCGACTTGACCTGGCGGTCGTTGGGCGCGGAGGCCAGCAGGAAGGCGTCCGTGATCGACAGCACGTCGCTCACGTCGTAGGCGATGACGTCGTGGGCGAGTTTGTCGGCGGCGGCCTGGGCGGCGGTGTTGATGAGTTCGAGGGAACGATCGGTCGCGGTCACTACGTAGCTGGCTTTCGGTCGGGGGCAGGGATCGGCTGGGGGCGTGGCGGCGACCCCGACATGGCACGGCCGTCGGCGGTCACTCGACATCAAGGGTCTCACGGACCACCCGGGGCACCCCACGTGATTATCGGATCACCTGGGGTGCCCGTGCCGCCTTCCGGTGCCGTCCATCAGGAGGACGACGGCTTGTAGTCCTGGCCGAGGACCACCGAGACGTCGGCGTTCGAGGCGACCGTGCCCTTGGTCACGGCGCCGTCGGGCAGGCCCAGGGTCTTGGCGACCTCGGTGGCGTCGTCCTTGTGGGCGGCGTCGGAGTAGAGCACCTTCGACGCGGACTGGGCGGCGCTCGCGGTGCCGCCCTCCAGGAAGGTGAAGCCGCCGTTGAGGAGGACCACACGGGCCTTCTCGGTGTCGTCCTTGACGCCGGTGGCGTTCTGCACGGAGACCCGGACGGCCGAGCCCTGGTCGGGGCTCTTCGCGGTGCCGCCGAGGATGTCCTTGACGACGCCGGCGCTGGTTTGGGCGCTGAGCGTGCCGTCGGACTGCACGGGCAGCAGGGCCGTCCCGTAGTCGCCGCCCTTGGCGAGGTCGGCGAGCCGGGCGAGGAAGGCGCCGAGGTTCTTGTCCGACAGCGGCGGCTCGATGATCTGCCCCAGCGTCTGCACGCTGACGGTCGCGGCCTCGGGGTCGGACGACAGCTTGCGCAGCACGCCCTGCATCACCTGGCCGAACCGCTCCAGCTGGGCGTTCTGGGCCTCTCCGGAGGCGCGGTAGGTGGCGTAGGCGACGGCCGCTCTGCCGCTGAGGGTCTGGTTCTTGCCCTTGTGGACGAGGGGGGCGGTGCCCTTCTTCTTGCCGTCCGGGTCCGGGACATCGGTGTTGGTGTCGAGGTCGATGTTGCCGACGAGTTCGACGAGGTTCTGCAGATAGGGGGTGTCCAGGCGCCAGGTGCCCTCGATGCTCGTGCCGAGGACGGTGTCGAGCTGGTCGCGGGTGCCGCCGGAGCCGTCGTCGTCGACCGACTTGGCGAGGGTCGTCACGCTGCCCGCGTCGTCGGTCAGGTTGAGGGAGTTGGGCAGCAGGACGGTGCTGCCCCGCTTGGTGGTGGTGTTGTCGACGAGCAGCGCCGTGGAGGTGCCGCCCTTCGCGGTGTTGTGCAGGTGGACGACGATCACATCGCGTTTCTGGGCGCCGACGGCCGTCGAGGTGCCGGACTTGGCGTCGGACGAGGACAGGCCGGGCAGCTTTCCGGCGTACCAGAGGTAGCCGACGCCGCCGACCGCGACCAGGGCGAGGACGACGGCCAGGGCGATGACGCGACTGCGGGCGCGGCGGCGGGCCTCCTCGCGGCGCTCGGTGCGGTTCTCGGTGAACTTCAGCCAGTCGATGACGTCCTCGGAGTCGCCGTCCGGCTCCTCCACAAAGGCGAACTGCTCGGTGTGGTAGTCCCGTTCGCGACCACCGGCCGGGGATTCGTCCGGTACCTCGGACGGGCCGGGCTGCTGCGGGATGTGGGCGGTCTGCTCGGCCACCCGGGGCTGCCGGCCGGCCGCCGCCGGCTGCCCGTAGGGGTCGTGCGCGGCCGTGCCGTCCGCGGTGGGCGTCCCGGTGCCGTACGGGTCGTAGGCGGTGTCGTAGGACGGCGCCGGGGGCTGCCGGCCGGTGTCGTAGGAGGCCACCGGGGGCTGTCGGCCGGTGTGGTCGTAGGAGTCGTACGGCGGCGCGGGCTGCTGCTGTCCGGCCGCGTACGGGTCGTACCCGTAGCCCTGCTGCGCGTACGGGTCGTACGCCTGCTGCGGGGTCTGCTGCGGGGCCTGCTGTGCCGGGATCTGGCGGTACACCGGCCGCCCGTACTCGTCGTATCCGACGAGTTCGTACTGGTCGCCCCCGTACCCCGGGTCGTATCGGTCGTTCACCGGTGCCCCTCTCGGCTCACTCGCCGCGGTACAGCTCGCGCTTGTCGATGTAGCGCACGACTCCGTCCGGCACCATGTACCAGATGGGGTCGCCCTTGGCGACTCTCGCACGGCAGTCTGTGGAGGAGATGGCCAGCGCGGGAACCTCGACGAGCGAGACCCCGCCCTCCGGCAGCCCGGCGTCGGTCAGATGGTGGCCGGGGCGAGTGACCCCGATGAAGTGCGCGAGGGAGAACAGTTCCTCGGTGTCGCGCCAGGTCAGCAGCTGAGCGAGGGCGTCGGCACCGGTGATGAAGAAGAGGTCCGTGTCCGGATTGAGCGCGCGCAGGTCCCGCAGGGTGTCCACGGTGTAGGTGGGTCCGCCGCGGTCGATGTCGATCCGGCTCACCGAGAACTGCGGGTTCTCGGCGGTCGCGATGACCGTCATCAGATAGCGGTCCTCCGCCGGGGAGACCTTGCGGTGGGACTTCTGCCAGGGCTGGCCGGTGGGCACGAACACCACCTCGTCGAGATGGAACTGCGCGGCGACCTCGCTGGCCGCCACGAGGTGCCCGTGGTGGATGGGGTCGAACGTTCCGCCCATGACGCCGAGGCGGCGCTTGCCCGTGTGCGCGGGGCCGCCGCCCGGACCGTGCCGCGGGGTTCTCACCGTGCCGTTCGCCGCGTCGTCCGCCGGGCCGGTAGGCATGTCCTGCTCTCCCATGCGTGCAGACCCTACCGGCCCGGTCCACGGGCCCCGCCCGTCAGACCCCCGGGTACGGTCCCGGGGGCGGGCCGTCGGGTTCAGCGGTCGCGGTTGAAGCGGGTGGTGATCCACAGCAGGAGCAGCAGGATGAGCAGCGCGCCGCCACCGGTCACGAGCGGGCTGAGGCTGTCGTGGTTGCCGCCGCGCTCCTCGCCCTCGGCGGCGAGGGTGGCCAACTGGGCTGCGGTGCTGTGGAAGCTCATCTTCGGCAGGACCTATCCGGTGTGGGCGGGATAAAGATGTCGGCCCATGGTAAGCGGGCGCCGCAGCGGCCATCACGCCGACTCCGCCATCGGGCACGGGCGGCGGGGAACCTTCCCGGGGGCTCAGTCGTCCTTCTGCTTGTACCCGCGTAGCAGGAACCACGCGGCCAACACACAACCCAGGACCATCACGACCAGAACGATACGGAGCAGATTCCCCGTCCCGTGCTGCTGTGCGGCGCCGGCGGCCTCGACCAGCCAGGCGGTCGCGGGGGTGTGCTCCATGATGTGGACTCCTTCGGCTGTACTGCCCCGTCCACGGTATCTCCGCCTAGGCTGGGCCCTGCCTCGGGGGCGCATCGGCACACCAACGCAACATGGGGACGACATGGGGGACGACATGACCGACGACGGCCATGAGCACGACGGACACGAGCATGTGCCGAGCAGGCAGCGCAGGCGCTTCCCGGGAATCTCCTCACGTGCGTACGAGCACCCCGCCGATCGTTCCGCCCTGGTGGCGCTGCGGCGGCTGAGCGGCTTCGACACGGTCTTCAAGGCACTCAGCGGGCTGCTTCCGGAGCGGAGCCTGCGCCTGCTGTTCCTGTCCGACTCGGTGCGCGTCTCGGACCAGCAGTTCGCGCACCTGAACGACATGCTGCGGGACGCCTGCTACATCCTGGACCTGGAGAAGGTCCCGCCGATGTACGTCAACCAGGACCCGCAGCCGAACGCGATGTGCATCGGTCTGGACGAGCCGATCATCGTGGTCACCACCGGTCTGGTCGAACTGCTCGACGAGGAGGAGATGCGCGCGGTCGTCGGCCACGAGGTGGGGCACGCCCTGTCCGGGCACGCGGTGTACCGCACGATCCTGCTGTTCCTGACCACCCTCGCGCTCAGGGTCGCCTGGATCCCGCTGGGCAATCTCGCGATCATGGCGCTCGTGACCGCGCTGCGGGAGTGGTTCCGCAAGTCGGAGCTGTCGGCGGACCGGGCGGGCCTCCTGGTGGGGCAGGATCTGCGGGCCTCGATGCGCGGCCTGATGAAGATTGCCGGCGGCAACCACCTGCACGAAATGAACGTGGACGCGTTCCTGAAGCAGGCCGAGGAGTACGAGGCGGGCGGTGATCTGCGCGACTCGGTGCTGAAGATCCTGAACGTGCTGCCCCGCTCCCACCCCTTCACCACGGTTCGCGCGGCCGAGCTGAAGAAGTGGGCCGAGACCCGCGACTACCAGCGGATCATGGATGGTCACTACCCGCGGCGCGATGAGGACAAGGACACCTCGGTCCGTGACTCGTTCAAGGAGTCCGCGGCCAGCTACGCCAGTGATGTGAAGAGTTCCAAGGACCCGCTGATGAAGCTGGTCTCGGACATCACGGGCGGCGCCGGGAACCTGGGCGGCCGGGTGCGGCGGGGCTTCGACGGCTTCACCAGCCCGCCGCCGCCGAAGGACCGACCGAAGGACACGCCGCCCGGGGACGCCGAGACCGACGACTGACCGGGACTCCGACCGCCCACCGTCAGCTGGCCCTCCGATCAGGCACCATCGGGTGACCCGGACCCGACCGGCGACCATCGGCTGACCCGGGCCCAACCGGCCACCGTCAGCTGACCTGGGCGCCAACCGCCACCGTGACGTGTCCCGGCCGTGTCCCGGGCCAGCGGATCCCCCGGGCCAGCGGCGCCCGCGAGCCGGCGCTGGAAGACCATGCCGATGCGGCGGCGGGGGGCGGTGACCCGCCACCCGGGCGGGCAGCGGGTAGCTGTCGTAGCCCTCGAAGAGCACCTCCCCGCCGATGGCCGCGCCGGGGATGGCCGCGCCGGACATCAGCTCGGGCATGCGGTCACGGTTCCGCAGGAAGGTCGGCTTGCCGCATCGGGAGGGACCGATCAGGGCGGTCACCCGGCCCCGCGCGGGCATGGTCAGCCATGCCCGGCTGAGCACCTGGTGGCCGCGCCGGGACCCCGGGACAGGACCCAGCACCCCGGCGCCCCGCCGTGGGCTCCGGGTGCCCTCACGGCTTCGGCTGTGCCCCAGCGGCCAGCGTCCCGCACAGCGCCGCCGCGCTCCCCGTCGCATAGGGGTCCGTGCCCGCAGGACCGCCCGCCTTGGCGGTCTGGTCGGCCAGGAGCGGGCGCAGTTGACTGACGGAGTCCGCCGCGCAGGAGAGGGGCCCCGCCTGCACGGAGGAGACGACCAGTCGCGCCTGGCGCAGGCGCAGGTCGTCCCCGTCGAAGCGGAAGGTCAGCTCGCGGCGGACGGTGAACAGGGAGACCCGCGCCGTGCCGCCGGAGCCGGTGGGCCTGAGCGCGTAGACGAAGGTGTGGTCCGCGGTGACCTCCAGGGTGGCCGAGTCCGTCTCGGCGGCCCGCAGCGAGCCCTGCACCCGTATCTTCGGGTCGGCCAGCTCCGCGCGGGTGGGGTCGAAGCGGATCAGCCATCCGGTGGGCGCGTGCCGGCCGTCCGCGGCGGGATGCTCGAAACTCTGGTCGAACTGGTCGAGTTGGTCGGGGTTGAGCAGCATGCGCGCGGGCCGCGTCTGGCCGCCGACCAGCACCTCGGGGTCGAGGGAGGAGCCGACGAGGTAGTCCTTCGCCGTGGTCAGCGCGGTCAGGACCTGGCTGTCGGAGAAGTGCTCGGTGCGCCGGGAGGCGGGCAGCGGGATCCCGTCGGCGCCGACACCGAACTGCGCGGCGGGGCTGTGCTCGTACAGGTACTCGGCGTCGCCCGCGCCGGGCACCCTGCCCTGCGGGACGAGCGGGATGACGGTCATCCGCAGGGGGGCGACGGGTTCCCGGGGCTGGGGCGTGCCGTAGGGGTGGCGTACGCCCATGTAGATCGCGGTGCCGAAGGCGACGGCGATCAGCACGACGAGGATCAGGGCCTGCCGGGACAGCCCGCGGTACAGGGACGGGCGGCGGCGTACGGCGGGCGCGTGGTCGGCCATGCGCTCCTGGGCGGAGTACTCCTGGAGGCGGGCAGCACGGACGAACGACTCGTCGAAGACGACGGATCGGTATTCGTCCTCTCCACCACCGGGAGCGCCCTCGGGTGTCCCCTCGGGTGGGTGTCCGGCCCCGCCCATACTTTCAGAGTAGGTCTCAGGGGGCTCAGGTAAACGCCCTGGTACGCGACAAGTTCTGACGGGTTCTCACCGGAGTGTGTGCCGGCGTTCAGGGGGTGCGGGGCACCGCGGGGACGGCCGGCTGGGAGTAGTCGGCGGAGACGGAGGGAGCCGCCGTCGTGCCCTGTTCAAGGCCGGTGGAGGCGGGCGGCGGGACCTGGTCCCGGCTGCCCGAGGAGGCGCCGCGGTAGACCGCCGCGAAGGCCAGCGCGACCATGCCGACGCCCATCACGACGGCGAGCACCCAGGCGACGGGGCGATGCCAGCGGATGTGCTTGCCGTAGCCCGCGGCGCCGTAGTAGTCGTCCAGGGCGTCGAGGTCGTCCGGGTCGTCGAGGTCGCGGTCGGGGCCGAAACCGTGTCCGTCGGGGCCGTACCCGTCGTCGTACCGCTCGCCTCGGGCGTGTGCGCGGCGGGCCTCCGCCTCGGATGCCTCGGCTCTCGCCTGTGCGGCGGCCAGGAGGCGTTCGACGGCGGTCGGCTCATGCACCACGGCCGCCCGTACGAATGCCTCGTCGAAGACCACGGAGGCGAACTCTTCGTCCGACACCCCGTGGTCGTGGTCGTCGTCGGGCTCCCAGCCGTCAGGGAACGGCGTGCCCCCCACGTCCTCCGGCACCGTTCCAGAGTAGACCTGGGGGGTCAATTTGGGCAGACGGTACGGACATTCATCCGCTTGCTGAGACGCCGCCCGCGCGCCTTCCGCGCGCCTTCCGTGCGCCTCCCGCGCCCCGCCGCCCCGGCCCGCTCGGGCCGGGCCCGCCCGCGCGGCGGCAGGCATCCCAGGTCAGCGCACGTGTCCGTCGCCGGTCACGATGTACTTGGTGCTGGTCAGCTCCGGCAGGCCCATCGGTCCGCGGGCGTGCAGTTTCTGCGTGGAGATGCCGATCTCGGCGCCGAAGCCGAACTGGCCGCCGTCGGTGAAGCGGGTGGAGGCGTTCACGGCGACGGCGGTGGAGTCGACCAGCTGGGTGAAGCGGCGGGCGGCCTGCTGCGAGGTGGTGACGATCGCCTCGGTGTGGCCGGAGGTCCACAGCCGGATGTGCTCGACGGCCTTGTCCAGCGAATCCACGACCGCGGCGGCGATGTCGTAGGAGAGGTACTCGGTCTCCCAGTCCTCCGGGGTCGCCTCGACCACGGTGGCCTTGGAGCCCTCGGCGTACGCGAGGACCCGCTCGTCGGCGTGGACGGTGACCCCCGCCTCGGCGAGGGCGTCCAGGGCGCGGGGCAGGAACGCGGCGGCGATGTCCTGATGGACCAGCAGGGTCTCGGCGGCGTTGCAGACACTGACCCGCTGGGCCTTGGAGTTGATCAGGATCTCGACGGCCATGTCGAGGTCGGCCTCGGCGTCGACGTAGACATGGCAGTTGCCCGTGCCGGTCTCGATGACCGGCACCGTGGACTCGGAGACGACCGTCTGGATGAGGGAGGCGCCGCCGCGCGGAATGAGGACGTCGACCAGGCCGCGGGCGCGCATCAGCTCACGGACGCTCTCGCGGCTCTCCCCGGGCACCAGCTGCACGGCGTCGGCGGGCAGCCCGGCCCCGCCGACGGCGTCCCGGATCACCCGCACCAGGGCGGTGTTCGACTCGTAGGCGGAGGACGAGCCGCGCAGCAGGACCGCGTTGCCGGACTTCAGGCAGAGCGCGGCGGCGTCGACGGTGACGTTCGGGCGGGCCTCGTAGATGATGCCGACCACGCCGAGCGGGACACGGACCTGGCGCAGGTCGATGCCGTTGGGGAGGGTGGAGCCGCGGACGACCTCGCCGACCGGGTCGGGCAGCGCGGCGACATGCCGGACGTCGGCGGCGATGGCGCGCACCCGCTCCGGGGTGAGGGTCAGCCGGTCGACGATCGCCTCGCCGGTGCCGGCCTCGCGGGCCTTGGCGGTGTCCTTGGCGTTGGCCTCGACGATCTCGCTGGTCCGGACCTCCAGGGCGTCCGCGATGGCGAGCAGCGCGTCGTCCTTCACGGCGCGCGGCAGCGGCGCGAGGTCGGCGGCGGCGGCCTGGGCACGGTAGGCGGCCTGGGTGACCGGGGACATGGCGTCGTACGGCGAGAGCGTGGTCATAAAGGAAGCGTAGTGCGCGGTGCGGGGCCGGACTCCGGTTGTCCCACACCGCGAGACGGGGTCAAAAGGGATGAACCCCCACCGGGGTCGCGGGTGCCGGGCCGTAGCCGCCCGCGATGCGCTGGTGATAGGTCTCGCGGTCGATGACCTCCAGGCCGACGATCTCCCACGGGGGCAGCGCCGCGGTCTGCCGGTGCTCGCCCCACAGGCGCAGTGCCACGGCCGCCGCGTCGTGCAGGTCGCGGGCCTCTTCCCAGTAGCGGATCTCGGCGTGGTCATGGGCGTATCTGCTGGTCAGCAGGAAGGGGTGGTCGTGGGCGAGCTGTTCGAGGCCGCGGCGCAGCTCCTTCAGGGGGACCTCCTCACCGGCGACGCTGAGGGTCACATGCCACAGGCGGGGCAGGTCCTTCGGCTCCTCGTAGGACTCCCCGGCCGTGACACTCGTCAGGGCACCACGGGACGCCGCGGCCCCAGGGCGCACTCGTCTCACGACGGCCTCCTTCACGCAGCGCTCGGACGGATCACCGTGCCCTTGAGGCACGTCCCTGAGACAAAGTTGAGCAGGCCGCAGGGCTCCGCGTGGCGGTTTTACGGAAGGTCCCCCACCGGGGGCCGTCGTAACGCCCCGATTTACGGGTGCAGGATCACCAGGTCGTCCCTGTGTACGACCTCGCGTTCGTACGCACGGCCCAGCTCGCGTGCCAGTTCCCGGGTCGAACGCCCGAGGAGCTGGGGGATCTCCTTGGCGTCGAAGTTGACGAGGCCGCGGGCCACCGCGTGCCCCCGGGGGTCGCGCAGTTCCACGGGGTCGCCGGCGCTGAACTCGCCCTCGACGGCGGCGATCCCGGCGGGCAGCAGCGAGGTGCGGCGCTGCACGACCGCCTGCACCGCGCCGTCGTCCAGGGTCAGCGAGCCCTGCGGGGTGGAGGCGTGCTGGAGCCACAGCAGCCGGTCGGCGGAGCGCTTGCCGGTGGGGTGGAAGTAGGTGCCGGTGTCGCCGCCGGCCAGCGCGTCGGCGGCGTGCACCGCGCTGGTGAGCACTACGGGGATGCCGGCGGCGGCCGCGATCCGGGCGGCCTCGACCTTGGTGAGCATGCCGCCGGTGCCGACCCCGGCCCGGCCGGCGCTGCCGATCTCGACACCGTCGAGGTCGGCGGGGCCGCGCACCTCCGCCAGCCGCGAGGTCCCGGGCCTTGCGGGGTCGCCGTCGTAGACGCCGTCCACGTCGGACAGCAGCACCAGGAGGTCGGCGTGCACGAGGTGGGCGACGAGGGCGGCGAGGCGGTCGTTGTCCCCGAAGCGGATCTCGGCGGTGGCGACGGTGTCGTTCTCGTTCACGACGGGCAGGGCGCCCATCGCGAGGAGCTTGTCGAGGGTGCGGGAGGCGTTGCGGTGGTGGGCGCGGCGGCTCATGTCGTCCAGGGTGAGCAGGACCTGGCCGACCCGGACGCCGTAGCGGGCGAAGGAGGCGGTGTAGCGGGCGACGAGCAGGCCCTGGCCGACGCTGGCCGCGGCCTGCTGGCGGGCGAGGTCCTTGGGGCGGCGGCGCAGACCCAGCGGTGCGAGGCCGGCGGCGATGGCTCCGGAGGAGACCAGGACGATCTCGCGTTCGCCGCCGCTGCGGCTGCGGGCGAGCACATCGACGAGCGCGTCGACGCGGTCGGCGTCCAGGCCGCCCGCGGCGGTGCTCAGCGAGGAGGAGCCCACCTTGACGACGATCCTGTGGGCCTCGCCCACGGCCTGCCTTGCCCTTGCCACCTTGCCCTCTGTCCCCTCGATCAGGTCCGGCTGCCCTGTGCGGCAATCTACGCGAACGGGATCCGGGGCGGCGCTCCGTTCCACTCCCCGGACAGACGCGGAGCGACCGGGCGAACACGCTGCGCACACGGCAAAAAGGTTGCACTGGTTGCGTATAGAAATTAAAGCTCGTGCAAACTTAACTTGAACTCCGTGCAACAAACAGTTCGTCGCCCCAAGCGCATACTCCTCAGATCGGGGAAGAGTCCCTACGACGTCGTGTCGCTGGAGGAGGCCCTCCACCGGGACGTCATCGCCACCAACGCCGGCAACCTGATCTTCAGTGACGCCGCGCACAAGATCCTGGAGACACCGGACACCGAGGTCGTCTCGAACGGCATCCGGGCGGACGGGTCGGCCGCGGCCCGGATCAACGAGGAGTACGACGCTTTCGTGGTGCCGTTGGCCAACGCCTTCCGGCCGTCGTTCGAGGGCAGTTTGACCCGGCTGACCCGGCTCATCTCCCGGCTGAGAATCCCTGTGGTGGTGCTCGGGGTCGGCGCGCAGACCGGGGTGAGTTACGACCCGGCGCGGCTGAAGCGGATCGAGCCCGCCGTGCGGGACTTCTGTGCCGCGGTGCTGGATCGCAGCGCGTCGATCGGCGTGCGCGGCGAGTTCACCGAGCAGTACCTGAACGACATGGGTTTCAGGGACGTCGAGGTCATCGGCTGCCCCTCGCTGTTCCTGAACGGCCGTCAACTCGACGTGGGCAAGCGGGCGCTGGAGCTGACAGCGGATTCCCGGATCGCGGTCAACGGTTCGCACAGCGCGGTGCAGGCCGGCCTGGGTGAGATCATCGAGCGCACCCACCGGCGCTACCCGGACCTGTGCTTCGTCGGCCAGAACCTCAGCGACGCACGGCAGTTGCACTGGCGGGACCTGTCGGACCCGAACAGCGGGCTGACCACGATGCCGACGCATCCGGACCACCCGTTGTACGGGGAGGACAAGGTACGGGTCTACGTCGATCCGGTCACCTGGATCGACGATCTGCGCGGGTTCGACTTCTCCTTCGGCTCCCGGATCCACGGCAACATCGCGGCGCTGCTGGCCGGGACGCCCGCGACGGTGCTGTGCGGGGACTCGCGGACGCTGGAGCTGTGCCGCTACTTCGACATCCCGCACCGGCGGCTCGACCAGGTCGTCAAGGATCCCGAGTCCGCGGACCCGGCGCGGCTGTACGAGCAGGCCGACTTCACGGGGCTGGTCGGCGGCCATCCGGAGCGGTTCGAACGGTTCACGGCGTTCCTGGACAAGAACGGCCTGGAGAACACGTTCACGCACGGTGACGGCGGGGCGGCGTTCGAGGAGCGGATGCGGCGGCTGTCCTTCCCGCCGGGGGTGCGTCCCTGGCTCGGCACGGACGCCGCTTCGCTGCTCTCCCGGATGGGCTGGCTGCACCACCGGGTGGGCGAACTGACGCTGGACAACGCTCAGTTGAAGCGCGAGCTGGCGCGGGCCCGGGCCGGCGCCAAGACCGCCGCCAAGGCGGCCGCGGCGGCCCCGTCGACGGCGTCGGTCTACCGCCGGGCCCGCCGCGCGGTGGGCCGCCCCCTCCGCCGCGCCCTACGGGCGAGCCGCCGACAGACGACCTGACCCGGCCACACCACCCGTCCGACGGCGCCCCATCGGCCGCCCTCAGCACTCACGCTCAGTACTCGCCCTCGGCACCCGCGCTCAGTACTCGCGCTCGGTGTTCGCCCCCCGGAACCGGTGTGCGGCCCACGGCCGCGCGCCGGTTCCGGCCTTGTGGGCGCGGTCGGGCTCAGGCCGCCTTGCCGAAGCCGCGGCGTGGGAGTGTGCGGCGGATCTTGCGGAGGGCTCGGCGGACGAAGGAGTTGGCGCTCGCCTCGCGGTAGCCCTCGAAGGCGCGGGCCTCGCGGGCCTCGGCGAGGTAGAGGCTGTCGGGGAGGCCGGCCGCGCGGGAGCGGAAGTGCGGATAGACGAGGTAGATACGGGTGCCCCGCTTCTCCAGCACGGCGGCGGCCTGCCGCTTCGCCCGGACGAACTCCACGACGTCCACGAGCAGGTCCGGACGGCCGATCGCCACCAGATGCAGACGCAGCCGCTCGTGCACCTTGAGCCGCCGGGCGACCTCGGGGTTCCAGTAGGCGTCCATCAGCGGCTTGGCCAGCTCGAACTTGTGCCGCCTGACCTCCTCGGTGTCCTTCAGGTACTTGGGGCCGAACTGCGGCAGCAGCGTCACCAGGAAGGGCCGGAGCATCAGAGTGTCGCGCCGGGTACCGGCCGGGACCATCTCGGCGATCAGGTTCATCAGGGCGCGCGCGGAGTCGAAGCGCAGCGCGTGGCCGCCGGTCTTCGTGACGTGCTTGCCGTCGTCGCGGCCCACCAGGTAGTAGCAGGTGTAGTCGGCGAGCACGGAGACGCCGTCGGCCCGCAGATACGCCTCCATGGTGAACAGCGCGTCCTCGCCGGTCCACAGGGACTCGTCGAAGCGCATCCCGTGCCGGTCCAGCAGCGCGCGGCGGAACAGCTTCTGCGCGCTCAGCGTGAACTTGATGTTGGAGGAGTAGACGTCGGTACGACCGAGCGTCTTGCCCCACATCGACTTGGGCGGGGTGCGGTTGATGCCCTCGACTCGGCCGAGGACCACATCGGTGCCGTTCTCGTCGGCCATGGCGACCAGGCGTTCCAGGGCCTCGGGCCCGAGCCGGTCGTCGGCGTCGAGGAAGAACACATACCGTCCGCCCGCCTTGCCGAGGCCGACGTTGCGCGGGCCACTGGGGCCGCCGGAGTTCTCCTGCCGGATCACCGTGACCGGCATGGCGGCGCGGGCCGCGAACTCCTCCAGGTACTCCCCCGTGCCGTCGGTGGAGCCGTCATCGACCGCGATGACCTCGATGCGCCCCGGGTCGATGGACTGCGCCTCGACGGACTTCAGACACTCCACCAGGTACGGCATCGCTTCGTACGCCCCGATGATCACGCTCACATCAGGCTGCGTCACGACGGTCACGTTTCCCCCTCGTCAAGAGAACATTCCCCCCGTATCTCCTTAATAGCAACCTGTTAGACGGATGGCAGGTCATGTCGGTTGCCTTGCGGTACACATTCAGTGGCACACGTCACATGGCGAACGCACAGACAGGGGGCTGCGGGTGACACCGGAGCGTACGCACGGCCGGTAAGAATCGCTCAGCCCAGACGAAGACAGATGGTAAGAAGACGTGGCGAGAAGACTCGGTGAAAAACCTGGAAACGATCTGAAAAGGGACGGTCGGCGAAAAGGCCGGAAGGGGTGTGGGGCAGCAGAAGGGCTCGGCCCCGCGGAGATCACGCCCCGGAGGGCCGGGCCCGGCTTCGGTTGCGGGACGTCAACCCGCCACGAGGCGTCAACCCGCCGCAGGGTCTCAGCCCGCCGCGGGGCGTCAGCCCGCCGTCACACCGTCCGTCTCGCCCGCCGACGACAGCCGCTGCCCGGGCAGCAGTTCCGCCAGCGCGCCGTCCTGCGCGCCCTCCTGCCCGCCGCCGGCCGCGGCCCGCTTCGCCTGGCCGAGGTTGCGGGTGTCGGCCTTGTGGGCGAGGTCGGCCACCGCGGTGTTGAACTGGTCGATGGACCTCGGCTCGTCCGGGCCGAGCAGATACCGCTTCAGCTCCCCGCGGTCGTCGGCCAGCGGGTCGGCCGACGGCTCACGCACGGCGGCCAGCAGACCGCCCAGCTCCTCGGCACCGTTGGACAGGATCACCGCGGCGCGCACGGCCGTGTTCTGCCGCTTGAACTCCTCCACGCCCAGTCCGGCGGAGTCCGTGACCGCGTACGGCTTGCCGCTCGCGATGAAGTCGGAGACCACGCTGGAAATGTCGGAGACCATCGCGTCGGAGACGTTGAAGCAGTCGTACAGGCGCGGCTCGGCGCCCGTGATGACCCGGTGCTCGTGCGCCGGGAAGGAACGCCAGTGGGCGGCGTTCCACTCGGTGCGCAGCCGGGCGATCTCCTCGTGCCGGTCGACGTCGACGACGCCGTCCCGGGACGCCTCGGCCTCGTCGCCCTTCTCGCCGCCGGTGCCGGACAGCTCGGCGAGCCGGGCCTCGATACGGGCCAGCTCGGTCCTGGCCTGCGTCTCGGCGGCCGGTTCTGCGGGGAACCGGGAGTCGGCGGCGCGCTGTGCGGCGGCCTTCTCGACCAGCGCGGTGATCCGCTCGTGGGCAGCCTTGGCCTGGGCGCTGCGGGTGCCGGTGAAGGGGTGCGGCTTGTAGAGGACGCGGACGGGCGGGTCGGCCTGCACCAGCCGCCGCACGATGTTCTCGCCGGCGAGCAGGATCGAGGTGTTGCCCGGGTTGTCGTCCCAGCCCTCCCAGGTGGGCGCGTACAGCACGGTCGGTATCCGGTCCTCGGGGACGCCCTGCCAGGTCCGGATCGGCGCCAGTTGCGGGCGGCCGACCTCGACTATGTCGTCGTCGCGCACGCCCACGTCGGCGATGGCGTACCGGTCGCGGCCCGCGCGGCCCGCGGTCCACACCTCGTCGTACACCTTGCTGAACGGGTTGACGCTGGCGAGCTTGTCGCTGTCGCCGTGGCCGATGAAGACGTGCTTCATGGTCGGTACGCGCAGCAGGTGGATGTTCTTTCCGACGTTCGCCGCGTACAGCGCGACGCGCACCGTGGACAGTTCCATGTTCATCAGGTGCACACCGCCGGGCACGCAGACGACGGGGACCGTGGTCGGGGCCAGGTGTTGCAGGATGACCCGCTCGCGCAGAATGACCAGCGGCCGGGTCGTCAGCTGCTCCATGGTCTCCAGCCACATGTTGACCTGGTACGCGGAGTCCTTGGAGCCGGAGAAGTAGAGCACCGTCTCCGGCTTGTAGGCGGTCAGCCAGTCGTCGACGGCCGCCAGCACCCGCTCGGCGTTCGGCGGGATCCGGCGGCCGCGCACGTAGGGCATGAGCGTGAGAACGTACAGCAGGGCGAGGAACATCGTGATGCCGATGCCGGCGTAGGCGTACACGGACCGGTCCAGCGCTGTGCCGACCAGGATGCCGAGGACCGCGAACAGGTCGAGATGGAGCATCTTCTCCGCGGAGCGGTGCAGCAGTCGCCGCGGCGGTGCGTCCGGGATACGGATGCGGGACTTCAGGTCGACGTTGCGGGTGGCTACCGGCATGCGGCGGCGGTTGCGGATCAGGGTGACCAGCGCGCCGTGCGGGGCCTGTAGGGCGAAGAAGGCGATGAAGCAGGCGATCGCGCTGTAGGAGATCAGGTTGTCCGAGACGGACAGCCGGGCCAGCAGCAGGACCAGGAGCAGCTGCCGGATCAGGAAGCGGATCGACAGCCCGGCGCGCACCTTGCCGAGGCGGTTGATCAGGTAACTGCCCCTGCGGTGCAGGTAGTGGTCCGCGAGGTAGGTCACTGCGGCCGCGGCCGCGAAGGCGTACACACTCGGGACGAGCGCGGCCACCATGAGGCAGGAGTAACCCAGCATCATGAGGGCCGCCGCGGCCAGCTCGGCCGCGCTGCCCACCCGGGCGACGCGAATGGCGGTGGATATCACGGATAACCTTTTGCTGACAAAACTGCCGGAATAAGACCTTACGGGCGGTCTGGGGTTTTACGGATTCAGGCCCCTGTGAATGCTCCGCTAACGCGCAGCGACAGGGGCCTGAATTACAGGTGGCTATTTCCTGTCGATTATGCCACGCCGTCCTGACGGTCCAGGACGCCGGCCAGTGCCTGCTCGAAGCCGGACGCCTCGCTCGCGCCGGCCGTCGGATCCTGCTGGCGGACGTCGATGACATGACCGGTCAGCTCGGACAGCAGCACATCGAGCGAGGTGCGGGCCACGGCCTCGGAGGAGAGCAGGGTGCCCGCGGGCTCCTTGCCGAAGGCCTTGGTGCGCATCGGGGTGGCGGTGCGCTCGGGGTTGATGCAGTTGACGCGGATGCCGTCGCCCGCCCACTCGTCGGACAGCGCCTGGGTGAGGTTGACCATGGCCGCCTTGGTGGAGGAGTACAGGCTGTACTCGGCCCGGCCGCGGGTGTAGCTGCTGGAGGTGTAGAGCAGCAGCTGGCCCCTGGTCTCGGCCAGGTACTTGTACGCGGAGCGGGCGATCTGCACCGGGGCCAGGTAGTTGACCTTCAGCGCCTCCTCGATGGTGGCGTTGTCGGTCTCGGCCAGCTTGCCGATGCGCAGCACGCCCGCGGTGTTGACGACGTGGTCGATCCGGCCGGTCTCCGCGTACGCCCTGGACAGCGCGTCGTCGACCTCCTCCGGGTTCTCCACGTGCGTGCCGGTGGTGGAGCGGCCGAGGGCGTAGACCCGCGCGCCGTGGGATGCGGCGAGCTCGGCGATGTCCTTGCCGATGCCGTACGAGCCGCCGAAGATCACGACGGTCCGACCGGCGAGCAGTTCGCGGTAGGAGTCCTCGCCGTTCTGCTCGGGCGCGGCCGTGGAGCCGAGCTGGAAGAGCTTGTCGGCGATGAACACATCGACCGGCTGCGTCACCTTCATGTTGTACTCGTCGCCCGCCACGACATGGATCGGCACGTCGGGCAGGTACTTGAGCACGACCGAGCAGTCGTCGGTGGCCTGGAAGTTGGGGTCGCCTGCCGCCACCTCGTAGGCGCGGCGGATCGTGGACAGCTTGAATGCCTGCGGCGTCTGGCCGCGGCGCAGCCGGGAGCGGTCCGGGATCTCGGTGATGAACTCACCGTCGTGGCCGTGGGTGCGCGTGACGATGATGGTGTCCGCGGACGGGATGGCGACATCGACGGCCTCGTAGCGCTCCAGGGCCGTCACGCAGTCGTCGATGACGCGCTGGGACAGCAGGGGGCGTACGGCGTCGTGGAAGAGGACGTTGAGGTCCTCGCCCTCGGCCAGGTCCGCGCGGAGGGCGGCGATGGCCCGCTCGGTGGTCTCGTTGCGGGTGGTGCCGCCCTCGATGATCTTCTTGATCTTGGTGAACCCGGCTTTGGCGACGATCTTCTCGACGTCCGGCACATAGCCCGGCGCCATCAGCACGATGACGTCGTCGATCGAGTCGGCATTCTCGAAGGTGGTCAGGGTGTGCTCGATGACTGCCTTGCCGGCGATCTTCAGCAACTGCTTGGGGATCGACAGACCCACCCGCTGACCGGTGCCACCGGCCAGGATCACTGCGGTGGTACGGGGCTTGGCTATGTACTGGGACACAGGTGACCTACCTTGGCGCGTCAGGGAACCCGGAAATGGTCCCACTTCCGGTAACCGCAATGCAAGGTGAGCGTCCTTCGTTGCATATGTGCACGCAACCTGCCATTCACCTTCCGGGCCTGGTGATAGGCGATGCTCCGCGGAAGAGGCCCGAAGAATTGCTGTGAGTAACTCCACAGGGCTTTGGCATGGCGGAACGTGACGCATCGTCGGCTCAGCGCCACCACAGCCGCTTCGGACGGCGGTGGCCGAGCACCCGGACCGGCGGCGCGTGGCGTTCCTTCGACGGCGTCCGGGGCGCGGTCCACGCCCGAGCTGCGGACTCGGAGGGGACGATCTTCACGTCGTGCGGCGTGGGGCTGCACGTGTTCTTCATATCCATGACCGCGCCGTTACGGACCAGCCGGGAATACAGCTCATCCGGCAGAACATTGCCGCGGAATTCCCCATGAAGATCCCGCGGATTCCGCGGATTCCGCGGCAATTCGGGCTCGGCGAGGGCGAGCGAACGATTCGCCGCGTCCGGAACGGCCTGCACACGACGGTGATCCGGTCCGGGCCTGCCCCCCTTCGGTGGGCACGGTGTCGCCCATCAGATGCCGGTCGCCGCTGAGCGGCTCAGTAGCGCAGTAGCGCTGTAGCGCAGCTGCTCAGCGGCCTCGGAAGGCTCCGTGCGGGCCGGCCGGACCGGTCGGAACCGGTCGGACCGGTCGGAACCGGCCACCGCGCGTCTCAATCGAAGGGATCGAACTCGTCGAACTCGCGGGTGGACTCGTCCCGTTCGGCCTGCCGCTCACGCCGCCGCTGGACGGCGGGCCGCTGCTCCTCGAACCGGTGGTCCTCGCCACGTCGGCCGAGCATCTCCGCGCCCGCCATCACCGACGGCTCCCAGTCGAAGACGACCGCGTTCTCCTCGGGGCCGATCGCGACGCCGTCCCCGGCGCGGGCGCCCGCCTTCATCAACTCCTCCTCCACACCGAGGCGGTTGAGCCGGTCGGCGAGGTAACCGACGGCCTCGTCGTTGGTGAAGTCGGTCTGCCGGACCCAGCGTTCCGGCTTCTCGCCGCGCACCCGGAACAGCCCGTCGTCCTCGCGCCTCACCGAGAAGCCCGCGTCATCGACGGCCTTCGGCCGGATGACGATCCGCGTCGCCTCCTCCTTCGGCTTCGCGGCCCGCGCCGCGGCCACCAACTCGCCGAGCCCGTACGACAGTTCCTTCAGCCCGATGTGCGCCACCGCGGACACCTCGAAGACGCGGTAGCCGCGTGCCTCCAGGTCCGGTCGCACCATCTCGGCCAGGTCCTTGCCGTCCGGCACGTCGACCTTGTTGAGGACGACGATCCGAGGACAGTCGCCGAGTCCGCCGTACTGCTTCAGCTCCTCCTCGATGACGTCGAGGTCGGAGAGCGGGTCACGGTCGGACTCCAGCGTGGCCGTGTCCAGCACGTGCACCAGCACGCTGCACCGTTCCACGTGCCGCAGGAACTCCAGGCCGAGTCCCCGGCCCTGGCTGGCGCCGGGGATCAGCCCCGGCACATCGGCGACGGTGTACACGGTCGCGCCCGCGGTCACCACGCCCAGGTTCGGCACGAGGGTGGTGAAGGGGTAGTCCGCGATCTTCGGCTTGGCCGCGCTCAGCACCGAGATCAGCGAGGACTTGCCCGCGCTCGGATAGCCGACGAGGGCCACGTCGGCGACCGTCTTCAGCTCCAGCACGATGTCCTGGAGGTCGCCCGGCTCGCCGAGCAGCGCGAATCCGGGCGCCTTGCGCCGGGCCGAGGCCAGCGCCGCGTTGCCGAGTCCGCCCCGGCCGCCCTGCGCGGCGACGTACGACGTACCGTGTCCGACCAGGTCGGCGAGCACCTGGCCCGCCCTGTCCAGCACGACGGTGCCGTCCGGCACCGGCAGGACCAGGTCCTGACCGTCCTTGCCGGAACGGTTGCCGCCCTCGCCGGGCTTGCCGTTGGTGGCCTTGCGGTGCGGGGAGTGGTGATAGTCGAGCAGCGTGGTGACGGACTGGTCGACGGTCAGGATCACATCGCCGCCGCGCCCCCCGTTGCCGCCGTCCGGACCGCCCAGCGGCTTGAACTTCTCACGGTGGACGGAGGCACAGCCGTGACCTCCGTTACCCGCGGCGACATGCAGCTCGACGCGGTCCACGAAGGTGGTCATGGTGGGTGCCTCCTGGGGATACCCCGGCCGGAGGCAGGGGGTGTACGGATGACTTGCTGGGTAACACGCGAAAGGCGGACCCGCCTTCCCGCCCGGGAAGTGAGGTCCGCCTCGCGAAACGTACGGTCGGGAGCCTGGGTCAGGCGACCGGGACGATGTTCACGACCTTGCGGCCACGGTGGGTACCGAACTCCACCGCACCGGCCTCCAGCGCGAACAGCGTGTCGTCGCCACCGCGGCCGACACCGGCGCCGGGGTGGAAGTGGGTGCCGCGCTGGCGGACGAGGATCTCACCCGCGTTCACGACCTGGCCGCCGAAGCGCTTCACGCCGAGCCGCTGGGCGTTGGAGTCGCGACCGTTCCGGGTGGACGATGCGCCCTTCTTGTGTGCCATGTCTCCTCAGTCCTTACTTCGCAGCCGCGGGGATCTCGGTGACCTTGATCGCCGTGTACTGCTGGCGGTGGCCCTGGCGACGGCGGTAGCCGGTCTTGTTCTTGTAGCGCAGAATGTCGATCTTCTGGCCCTTGTGGTGGTCCACGACCTCGGCCTGGACCTTGATACCGGCCAGCACCCACGGGTCGCTGGTCACAGCGTCGCCGTCGACAACGAGCAGGGTCGAGAGCTCGACCGTGTCGCCGACCTCGGCGGTGGAAATCTTGTCAACCTCGACGATGTCGCCGACAGCAACCTTGTGCTGGCGGCCACCGCTACGCACGATGGCGTACACGCGGATCTCTCTTTCGCTCGGAAACGGCACCCCCGCAGGCCAGCCGCCCAGAACAACACGAGCGACCTCTCCCGGCCAACCCTGTGCCCGGGAGGAAGAGGTTTACGGGGATATGACGCGCCTCTGTGGACGGACACGCCGACGGCCAAGGTTACGGGGAGCTGACCGAGAGGGTCAAACCGGGCCCGGTCCGACCGGGGTGCGGCCGGTCACCGGGACCGGCCCCACCTTCCGTCGGGCCCGATCAGCCCTCGTCCGTGGCGGCCACGACCGCCGTCTTCTTCGCCGTCGACTTGGCGGCGGCTGTCTTGGCGGTTGTCGCCGCCTTCTTGGCCGTCGTCTTCTTCGCGGCCGTCTTCTTGGCGGCCGTCTTCTTGGCCGCGGTCTTCTTGGTGGCGGCCTTCTTCGCCGTGGCCTTCTTGGCGGTCTTGCGGGCCGCCTTCTTGGCCGGAGCGGTCTCCTCGGCCGACTCGCCGGCGGTCGGGTCCGCCCCGTCCGGCTCCCCGGCGGCCACAGCCGCCTCGGGCGCCTCGGGCGCCTCTTCCGTCGCGGCCGACGGGACGACCACCACGGCGGCCTCCTCGGACGCGGTCGGCGCGGTGGACTTGCGCACGGCGCGGCGCCGCGGACGGGCCGGGGCGGCTGCCTCGGCGGACGGCTCAGCGGCGTACGGCTCCGCGGCCGGTGCCGTCGGCTCGGGCGCCGGCACCGCCGCCGGCTCCTCGGCCGCGTGCGCGGCCTCGGTGACCGTCACCACGGCCGCCTCGGCACCCGCGGGGGAACCGGCCGGAGCCGACACCTTCCGGGTCGCGCGACGGCGAGTACGGCCGGTGGGCGCGGCCTCCTCGACGGCCGGGGGCGCGGCGGCGGGCGGGCGCGCACCCCGCGAGCGC